>JADLBA010000050.1 GCA_020848015.1 Crocinitomicaceae bacterium
AATGGTTTTATACAATGATTCTCGCAGAGGAAAATTAATATGAACGGGGCCAAGGGTAGTTTTTGTGGCAAGATCTACCGCCTCGTTGATGATTCGCTGGTTGTGCCATATCAGGTCTTTGTGTGCGGCCTCCTGCACGATGTCAAAACTTCCTTTCACAAAATTGGAAAATACCTTCGACTGACGAATGGTTTGTCCTTCGCCTTGGTCCACCCATTCCAACGGCCTGTCAGCCGTTACTACCAACAGAGGAATGCGCTGATAGAAAGCTTCAGCAATGGCAGGGGAAAAGTTAAGAGCTGCCGTTCCGCTGGTGCAGATCAGCACCACTGGACGGCCTGTTTGCTGAGCCATACCCAAGGCAAAAAAAGCCGCACTGCGCTCATCTGTAATGCTGAGCGTTTGGAAGGAAGGATGTTTAAAAAAACTGATCGAAAAAGGCGCATTGCGCGAGCCGGGAGTGATAATCACATCGCGAACACCTTTGGCCTCGAGAATGACAAGAAAATCTCGGACGCTTTTCTTATCGGTTATTTTTCCACTCATAAAGGATTGCCGGCTTTTTCCACTATCACACAAATCTTATTGAAACCGCAGCGAAGATAGAACAGTATTCTACGCCATTGGATTGCCACTGTCAGATTTGATAATGCAAAAAAAGTTGGGTGAACTTATCAACCCCTGCGGTTCAGCAATAAAACTGCAAGAGTATTGCTTCTGGTATTTTTCCTCTTATATATTCGCCTCAAAGATGTTGAATTATGAAAGTCATCATATTTGGAGCTACCGGAACTGCCGGTTTTCAGACAGTAAAAAGAGCGTTGGAAAAAGGACATAAAGTAACTGCCTTCGTGAGGAATCCAGAAAAGATACAACTATTACACCCCAACCTCACCGTTGTCAAAGGAGATGCACTGGTTCCTGAGGCGGTGGCTAAAGCCCTCAAAGGCCATGACGCGGTAATTTCCGCTCTCAGCTCCAATGACCTTTCACACCGGATGACATACGCCAATAACATTATTGCAGGAATGCGCAAGCAAAAAGTGAAACGCTTTATCGGCATTGGAGGTATCGGAGCGCTGCAGGCGAGTAAGCATCTGAAAGTATATGAAACAGTAACCTTCCCGAAGGAATACATTGACCTTACCCAGTCTCATATCCGCGTATTGGATGCCCTGCTAAACTCCAAACTGGATTTTACTTTCGTCTGCCCGCCTATGATCTCCGAAGGAGAGCGCACGGGCAAGTACAAAGTGAGAGATAACTTTCCTCCTCCCGGCTGGAGTATCACTTCTGGCGATCTCGCTGATTTTATGGTTGGCGAACTCACCACCAATCGTTACGTTGGTAAAAAAGTGGGAATAGCCCATTCGTGATACAGAGAAATCTGCGGTTCATCTCTCGGACACAGGCCGGTTGATCAAAGCAAGCAATGTTTCTGATTTCCATTCTGTTTCATCCCACTCGGCTGACGGATCGGAGCGTTCCATAATTCCTCCGCCAACAAACATATCAAAACTATCTTCGTTTACCCTCATGCAGCGGAGGTTGACAAAATATTCAGCCATTCCTCCTTCGTCTTCTACTCCGATATAACCACAGTAATAAGAGCGGCCATATTTTTCATTTTCAAGAATGAACGTTCGGCTTGCTTCTCTCGGAAAACCGCAAACCGCCGGTGTTGGATGAAGTATATCGAGCCAGTAGCCGGAAGGCTTTTCACTTTCAAATTCAATGATTGTTTTTAGGTGAGCGACCTTCCCTGCTATTACGGTCTGTGCCGTACCTGCTGAAATTCTTAGCGCTCCATTGGAATGCAGTTCGCTGATGATAAAATCCGAGACAATTTTTTGCTCCTCGATTTCCTTTTTTGTCCAGTGATACTTCGAGGTATTCTTCCCCTCCACTACCGGCTGTGTAGCGGCCAAAGAAACGGTGGTGAATTTTCCATTGTTTCTGCTCAACAGTAGTTCAGGTGTCGCCCCCATCCATAATTCTCCCTCTTTGTTGCGAAACGCATAAACAAAGGCGTTGGGATAGTTTTCTTTCATGCGTAGCAACAACAATGAAAGCGAAATATCCTTTTCTCTCTTAGTATTTTTAATCCGGCTGATAACAATTTTACTGACAATTCCTGATTTGATTTTTTCTACCGCTCTTTCTATTATTTGGAGGTATTCATCGCGAGAAACCGCTACATTTCCTTTGTTGTGATTATTGTCAAAAAAATGACGAGCAACAAATTTCAATGGCTTGTTTTCCCTATCGGTAAAAAAAGAAAAATGCTTCCTTTTCTCTTCGGGTGTTACCGGCAGGAAGCCGATAAAAAATGGGCGGAAAGAAGTAAAAAAGGAATTGTATTCATCCATTACGCTTGTTCCTTCGATTTTATCATAACTGTGAGCCGGCTGATCGCGAGAAGTTTTCCCTCTTCATCTGCAATTTCAATATTCCATACATGAGTGGTTCTTCCCTGGTGAATGATGGTTGCCTTGCCCGTAACTATTCCGCTCCTCTTACTCCTCAGGTGATTGATGTTCAGCTCTACTCCCACAGTAAGACCTTTGGTATCCTTTACCAATAGATAAGAACCGATACTGCCGAGTGTTTCGGCTAGTGCTGCAGAAGCACCTCCGTGCAACAACCCAAAAGGTTGATGAGTGCGCTGATCCACCGGCATAGTGCCTTCCACATAACCCGGCTTCAGCACGGTAATTTTCATGCCGAGTGACTTCATCAGAGTTTTTTCACCGAGTTCGTTGAGAGATTGAATGATTTCCATTTCTATCATTATTATTCAGCCTTCGAAAGTAGGTAATAAGCTCAATCTGTATTTAGAACCGGTGGAGAATTAGAAATTGTCTTAGCCCCCTAAAGGGCTGGAGAGAAATCCTAAATCAATTTAGGTCTTCAGCAAATTTTCGCAGGTATGAAAAAGAGAAGGAATTATATCAGGAAAAACCCTCACGTAATGGAAGCAAATGCGAATTTGTCTGCAGAAAAAGTGCAGAATTTCAACAGTATCAATGCAGGTATTTACTTTGATTATTTACGAGACGAAAGCTATGCTACTATTGGTTATTAGGAAGTATGCAACGGGCTGAAATGGTTATTCAAAGTGCAATGACAAACACTGCAAGATAATTTCTGCTCCATTTGAGTCTATGCCTGATTATCTCACACACCGCAGCGGCCTTCCCGTTGCTTTATAGTAACTGTAAGAAGGATTGCACTGATTGTTATCGAAATAAATTGAATAGGTATTTGAACTCGAAGATTGCACACTACTGGAGTAAGATGTTGAACTACCTCTACAGCAAAGCGAACCATTTGCTTCATCTAATCTTCCGGCGGGATGCAGTTTCAATACTGATGCATAGGTACTGTTCATGTTCGTCCATCCGCTATTATTGGAAGCGTTGATCCACTCAGTGTTAGTCGGAATACGCCATCCTGATCCGAGCAATTGTGTGCAGGGGTCATTCGCTGCCTGCCAGTTGGAGCCTTCACTGATCGAGGTAATCCACACGGTATTCGGAGTGCGCGTAGAGCCGTCGTGCTTGTATCCTTGAATGCGATTGAATTGCCAATACCATCCGGAAGCAGCTTCTGTTGCATCGGTGGCAGAGGTCGCTTGATTTGTTGATCCGAGATTTTGAGTAAGCCAACAAAGACTGCTGCCGGTAATACTAGACTGAGTTTGTCCATACGTTATCGTTTTCGTCTCGGGCGCACCGTTTACACCGACAGTGTGGGTCATTGTAAACGTAAGGCTACCGTTCCACGTACAGGCAGTTGGCGGACAAATGGATGTGGAATAAGTGATCACCGGCGAGCTTGAACTCGTTCCACAGGCATTCGCTGCGCGAACACGATAATAATAATTCAGGCCACAACTTAGCCCGGTAACGATAAAGCTTCCTGTTTGCCCGACATTCATATCCTGAAAACCCGGTACAAAGCTGGAGAAATTACTGACGGTAGAAACGTCGAGGTAATAAAAAGAAGCACCTACGACCATATTCCAGTTAGCGGTGATCTGTGTTGTACCGGCATCAGTACCAGCAGTTGCAGTAGGGGCTGCAGGAGCAGAAGAACAGGCGCAGGCCATCATCTGCCACAATCCGTTGGCAAAAAATTCAAAACACTTAGTAGTGGTATTAAATATCTGCAGAC
Source organism: Crocinitomicaceae bacterium (assembly GCA_020848015.1). Taxonomy (GTDB): domain Bacteria; phylum Bacteroidota; class Bacteroidia; order Flavobacteriales_D; family Sanyastnellaceae; genus JADLBA01. Next base: position 4,177 of record JADLBA010000050.1, read on the forward strand.
CTTCTGCGGGAGTAGCAATCGCATTGCGTTGAGCGGTAGTCATTCTTGGCATAAGTGCTCCCTTGCTGGTTGAACTCACATCAATCATCGCTGACTGATCGGGATCAGCACCCGATGGATTGATGCCCACTCCTTGTCCAAATGTCATCATCTGAACACAAAAAGAAAAAGCAATCATCGGAATAATAATAGAGTAATAGTTTACCTGTTTCATGGTTATTGGATTAGTCTGAAAGCAAATATATTTTATAAACCCAAAAAACTCAGATGATCACCTCACTCCAAACAAATTGAGAAATTCAAAAACAATAAACTGATTATCAGTGCAATAAATAACTATAAGCAAAAAAATCTTATTTTTTATGATTTTTTTTCTTTGGGATCATTGAATTGTCGCATATTTGCAAAGGATTTTTGCTTTTCCTTCAAAATTAGGTAATGCGAAAATAAATTTATAGTATCATTATTAAAACATTACAGCTATGATGACACTTTCAGAGGTTAAACGCCATATTGACTCCTTCTCACGCCCCAATGGCTACAGCCCTTATGCGTGGAACGTCACAAAAAAACTTGCGCTCGAGGTCTGGGAAAGTCACTTGGAACAGCGCCCCTACCGTCGGCAGGTCAATTTCCTGTGTAAAGAATTTTACCAGATGATACAGCACCCCGATGGCGAATATATTCTTCCTAAAAATTCTTTTCGCATGTTGAGTTAACGGTTGATATGCGTTTACAGGGCTGCCCCAGATTGGAGCAGCCCTTTTTATTTTTATCTCAACTAATTCATTCTAAGAGGGTTTTATATAAATCGGCTCCTTGTTCATTAATTATATGAATTATGTTGATATTTCTCTAAAAAAGCACTGCAATAGTGTGGCGTGAATCAATATTTTTGGCCTGAGCAACTACCATTAACTGCCTCTTAGGCCAATATTTATATAATTTTATCTATTATTTGTCGGCGTTAGTCGAAATATTCGTTACTTTGACTTTTCAACCATAGCCACACAATGGCCTCTACAACTCTTTCATCCATCAGCGATATACAAACCGACTATCATGGTCGTGTTTTAGAGATTTTAAGCGGAAACCTGCCTGAAACATTGCTCTTCAATTATTTTGGAGATTTCAATCAGGTGAAGGTGGATTATTTGCTCCATATCGTTGAGACCAGTATTATCGAAGCGGGAGACAAGAGGCAGACGATGAAAAGGATTTGCAGTGTGCTGATCG
>JADLBA010000051.1 GCA_020848015.1 Crocinitomicaceae bacterium
AAGGACATCTGAGCGATGTCCTTTTTTGTGGTCTCCGTTTTCTTTGGGGAAACTCAGGCCGTAAGGCTCCCAGTGCTGCCTAAAGAAAATAAACAACCCTAACTTGTTATAGATTTACCTCTCTACAGAATTTTTGGAATAATCAGGATTCAAATGATAGCAAAAAAGTGTTTTATGCAGTACAATGTAGCATAGATTAGAATCGTTATCTATGTGCCCGCAAGAAAAAAACAACCTATTTTGAAACCTGAGTTAAGTTGCTTCGTAACAAATGTCAATTTCGATTACAACTGACTTTAAACTTTTAAAAAAATGAATTCATCTAACTGGTCTCATTCAGTTTTACAACGGCTGATCATCATTTTCCTCGGATTGCTGACCCTCGGTGTGGCAATGCAATCCTGCTCATCTTCTCATCATACGACCTCCTGCGCTGCTTATGACAAGGTGGAAGTACCTAATTAACGATCTCGTTCTAATCATCAAATAATAAAAAAGCCCCGCTATCAGGGGCTTTTTTTATAGGCAAAAAATTTTATTCCATCCCAATCCAGTCTTGATAAATCCTGATTGTCTGAACCGCTTCTTTCACATCGTGTACTCTGAGGAGATGTGCTCCTGCCGTTAATGCCAGCATATTGGCTGCGATGGTGCCGGTGAGTGCCTCTTCGGGAGTAGCGACGCACATGGATCGCCGGATCATTTTTTTTCTTGATAGCCCTGCAAGTACAGGGCAGCCGAGCACATCTAATTCTTTCAGCCTTCGGAGAAGTTCGTAATTATGCGCTCTGGTCTTGCCAAACCCAAAGCCGGGATCAATGATAACATCATGAATGCCCGCTGCTCTCAATACCGATAACCTTTCCGACAAAAAGAGGATAATATCGCTCACCACTTCTTTATAGACAGGGGCATCCTGCATATTCTGCGGCTCACCGAGCATGTGCATCAGTATATAGGGCACGTGCAAACCGGCCACCGTAGGAATGAGCGCAGGGTCTATCCTTCCTGCCGATACATCATTTACAATGGCAGCACCGGCATATACTGCGACTTTCGCTACTGAGGCATAAAAAGTATCTATGGAGATAATGGCTTCGGGGAAATGGCGAAAAATAGCCTCTACCACCGGCAATACTCTGTCTCTTTCTTTTTCCGGCGGGATTCTGGTTGCGCCGGGCCGAGTGCTTTGCCCGCCAATGTCTATTATATCAGCGCCGTCGTCGAGCATTTGACCGGCTCTTTTCAGCGCTTCTTCTACTGTCAGGATGCTGCCTTGATAATAAAAGGAGTCGGAAGTGACATTCAGAATACCCATTACCCAAGGGCGATCAATGGTGTGAAGTTTTCCACGAATATTCAGTACGGGTGTTTTCAAGTTTTGGCAGATAGCTTAATTTTCAATAGTGCCTTTTGGACAATCCGGTGCAAATTTGCGGACAAATATGGAAGCGAACGCACAACTTACCTCACAACAGTTTGACAAGGTGATCCAACGGTGCCGCGAACTTTTCGGCAAAAAAACAAGGGACTACGGAACTGCCTGGCGCATATTGCGCACCAGCAGTCTCACCGATCAGATCTTTATCAAAGCACAGCGCATCCGTACCCTTGAAGAGAAGCGTGAAAACAAAGTAGGGGAGGGCATTGCCGACGAGTTTACCGGAATACTCAACTACTCTGTCATGGCGCTTATCCAGCTATCAATGGAGGAGAAGAAGCCCCTCGAACTCGCCCCTTCTGAAGTACTCTCGTTGTACGACCGCGAGATAAATGTTACCAAAGAACTGATGATGGCGAAAAATCACGACTATGGCGAGGCATGGCGCGAGATGCGAATATCTTCATTCACCGATCTCATACTCCAGAAATTGCTTCGCATCAAACAGATAGAAGATAATGCCGGAAAGACTATTGTAAGTGAAGGAATTGACAGCGGATACCGCGATATTATCAATTACGCCGTATTTGCATTGATCAAAATGGATCCGTGCCTGTAAGTTAAAGAGGGTTAATCTATCTTGCGAGGGTCAACCCATGATTGATTTTTGACGACTAAACAAAAAACCGGAAAGAATGAAAATACTGATTACCGTTTGTAGAATTCTCGTTGGCTCACTCTTTATTGTTTCGGGCCTGATAAAAGTGAACGACGTACTGGGGTTTTCCTATAAGTTAGAAGAGTATTTCAGTCTGAAAGCGCTCGGATTCCCCGAATTGATGCCGTATGTGTTGCCCATCGCAATATTTATTGTGATAGGAGAAGTACTGCTCGGAGTAGCTACACTGCTTGGTGCTTGGCCCAAACTCACCAGCAGCCTCATTCTTTTTATGACGCTTTTTTTCGCCTGGCTCACTTATTACACACACAGTTGCGATCCGCACTCATTGGCTATTTTCGTGGGCAAAGACGGAGTGCCATTCATTGACAATCCCGATTGCGTGGCCACCTGCGGATGCTTTGGCGACGCTATCAAGCTCACTCCCTATCAGTCTTTTTTGAAAGACATCTTCTTGTTGCCTTTCGTCCTTCCCTTCTTTATTGCCGCATGGTTTAATAAGGTAAAGTTGAACGGTGCCAGAGAAGACATCATCATTGGGCTTGCATCTGTTGCAGCGGTGGCATTTTTCTGCTATAACTGGACACATTGGATGTTCCCGGTTGTATTCACAGCTGTGGCCTTTAGTATTGGGGTAATAATTAAAATCCGCTCCGGCAGGAGAGAGTGGATGATGGCAATAGGCATACTGCTGATCTGTGTATTGACACAACACTGGACGCTCCGCCACCTGCCGCTGAAAGATTATCGCCCCTACGCTATCGGCAACAACCTGATAGAAAAAATGAAAACTGCCGAAGAGTTGAACCTCGCTCCTCCGCAGTATATGGTTTACTATACACTGAAAAATGAGCACACAGGCGACACGATGGTCGTAAACCAGGACCGGTTTGTCGTTCTTTACAAGGATACTACCTTCAATATTAAAGAATGGAAAATTCAGAAGGAACTCACCAAAACAAAAAAGGTGAAAGACGGCTATGAACCACCAATCACAGATTTTATGGCTCTCGATATGGACGGAAATGATATGACGGACTCCTTATTGGCTGCCCCCAGAGTATTTCTTCTGATGGTGTGGGATTTGAAGTCGTGCAGCACCAACAGGCTAAAAGAGATTGCGAAGTTTGCGAATAAAGCGCAGGCCGATGGAATAAAATTCTACGGCTTTACAACGGCGAGCTATGATGAATCAGAAAACTTCCGCCACGAATACCAATTAGCTTTTCCTTTTTTGCAGGGCGATGAGAAAGTACTGAAAACCATGATCCGCGATAATCCGGGTCTCCTTTACCTTGAAAATGCAACGGTAGTAAATATGTGGAGCAATGCAGACATCCCTGATTATGAGGAGGCTAAACCCGTTGACTTTAAGCCCTAATTGAAATATAGGCACTATTTGCAGAATCGCTTACATTGATCGCTTACATCATAAAAAAGGCGGGTTATGGCCTGCTTGTTTTGTTGGGGGTACTGACAGCGGTATTTTTTCTTTTCAATCTGTCTCCCGCTGACCCAGCGAGAAATCTGGCAGGGGAGAATGCGACAGAAGAGATACTGAGTAATATACGCAAAAAGTTTGACCTCGACCTGCCGCTGACACAGCGCTATTTTCTCTATCTCAATGATCTTTCGCCGTTAGCAGTGCTTGACCCCTCAGATGTGGAGAGCAGAATTTATTTTGACAAAAAAAAATATACCGGTCGCGAGTTGATCCGATTTAGCAGCCACCGGTCGCTGGTGCTAAAGCAACCCTATCTGAAACGCTCCTTTTTATCAGAAAAAAACGTCTCCTCTATTTTAGCGGAGGTAATGCCGGGAACTTTTATACTGGCGGGGGTTTCTATTTCATTAGCGTTGGCAGCCGGACTATTGCTCGGAATTTTTGCCGCTTTGCGAAAAGACACTGTTTACGACCGGTTGATTCTCGTATTATCTGCCATCGGTATGGCGGGACCATCTTTTTTCGTCGCTATCATCGTGGCTTGGTTTGGAGCGGTTGTATGGCGCGACCATATCTCGCTCCCCGTTTTTCCGCTGATGGCTGTATTTATTATTTTTCTTATTGTCAGGAAGGTGAGAAAATACAGGGAAATGCCTAAGTCAGCCAATGGCTTTGCGTGGGCAACTGGAATCTCTGCGGTGGTTTTGATTATCTGGAGTTTGTTGCGCAGTTCCCTGCCGGAGTGGATAAGCAGTACCATTGCTCTACCCGGAACTGGTCTCAACATGACGGGAAGCCTGTACAGTGTGGATGTATGGAAAGGGCAATACATTGATATCCGGAATATGATCTTGCCGGTTATTACCCTGATGATACGTCCGCTGGCAGTTATTGTACAGCTCACCCGCAGCTCTATGCTCGAAGTAATGACACAGGATTATATCCGCACCGCACGGGCTAAGGGACTCAGCGAAAAAGAGATCATTTTTCGCCACGCGCTGCCCAATGCGCTGAACCCAGTTGTGACGGCGGTTTCGGGATGGTTTGCGTCGCTGTTGGCCGGTGCGGTATTCGTAGAATTTGTCTTTGGCTGGAAGGGGCTTGGCTATGAAATGTTTACAGCGATTGAAAAACAAGATCTCCCCGTGGTGATGGGAGGCGTGATCGTGATTGCTGTGGTATTTGTGTCGGTGAATATTCTCGTTGACCTCACCTATGCCTGGATTGATCCGCGGGTGAGGGTTTCATAAAGCCACTGAAAAATTTTGTGAGGTTTCTGTATTTTACTACATTTGAAACATTAGGCAGATTGCCCCGAACAATTCATTAACTAAAATTCACTACTATGAAATCAGTACTATTTTTTGCTGCGTTTTCTTTATCTCTTTCCTTTTCTGCACAGGTGCAGGTGGACAAGATTATTTCATTAGAAGGCACCGATGGCAACCGGATGCTCACCAACCTCGAAGCGCCGGTAGCCCCCACCGATGCTGCCAACAAAGCGTATGTGGATGCCGCTGTTGCCGCCTCCGGCGGAGGTAGCATTACGGAGATCACCGACGAGTCGGCCTCAACGATGAATTTTGGCGCGGCTATGCGCTATTGCCACGATCTCAATCAGGGCGGGCATACCGATTGGCGGATGCCGACTTACGCAGAACTCAGCTCTACTGTATCAAATGGTGCTATCACCGTTCCCAATTCGAGTTCTGGTAATTATATTTATTTCAGCGATTTCCTGTATGGGTACAACAATACAATTCTTCATTATATACGCCTTAGCGATGGAGTTCCTGAAGGGGGATATTACTACAATGCATTTAATCAGCGCGTCCGCTGTGTAAGATAAATAACCAAGCATTTCAATCAAACTCATATAAATACAGCCATGAAGATCAAAATTTTCTTTTCAGTTACAGCTGCAGCGTTTTCGCTGGCATCTGTCGCACAAGTTCAGGTGGACAAGATTATTTCATTAGAAGGCACCGATGGCAACCGGATGCTCACCAACCTCGAAGCGCCGGTAGCCCCGACCGACGCAACTAACAAGGCGTATGTAGATGCCGCTGTTGCCGCCTCCGGTGGAGGCAGCATTACGGAGATCACCGACGAGTCGGCCTCAACGATGGATTTTGGCGCTGCGCTGCGCTATTGCCACGACCTCAACCAGGGCGGACATACCGATTGGAAATTGCCCACCCTCGACCAGTTGACAGGGGCTTTGACAGACGGAGCTGTGACCGTTCCGAATAATAATTCTGCCAACTATATTTTTTTCAGAGGTGATTTATTTTTATATGGATCCGGATCGAATGATCTCATATCTCAATTTCGCCTCAGTGATGGCGCTTATTACTATACTAGTTATTTTTATAATCCCCAGTCTGCCCGGGTGCGTTGTGTGCGATAAACAAAAAGGTCATTTTCTATAATCGGGAAAAACTATTCTCTTGCTGCCTCGTCAACAAGGCAAGGTGAGAGAAGAACCGGCCCGCCCTCGAAGAGGGCGGGCTTTGTATGGATGGGCGATGCCAAATTCTCTATAGTCCAGGAGAACAATAGGAGAAGGGTTTAAAGACTCTTTTCGCCGGCGTATTTCATTGCACTCTCGTTGAGCAGCGCGATCAGCTTCCCGCTCATTTCGTGGAGATACCGCTTGGTGCGGTAGGTTACTACCCACTCAATTCCCCGTATAGCGTTGGTGAGAAAGAGTTCGTCTGCCGAAAGGAAATTGTGAGGATTCAACGTACATTCATACACCTTGATTTTATTGTCAAGGGCAAGGTTGATAATATTCATCCGCATAGTACCCGCCACGCATCCGTCCTGGATAGAAGGGGTATAAAGCACACCATTAGAGACAATGAAAATATTGCTCGATGTGCTTTCTATGATTGCCAACTTATTGTTCTGTATCAGCGCCTCATCGAGGTTTTTTTCCCGCGCATACAGAGCAGACATGATATACAACTGCGAATTCAATGTTTTGAAAATAGACAGCTTGTTCAGGTCTTTTTTGAAATCAGAAAAGATGTCAACGCTTTTGCCGCCGGGATTCAGTTCAAATTCATTCTGTGGCAGTGGTTCGGCTTCTATAAAAATACCCATTTCATCGGAGGAGGGCATATAAAATCCAGGAGATTTCCTATAAAAAGTGATGCGTACTCTGCCTCCTGCATGAATATTATTGCGGGAGAGAAGTCCCTGTATTTGTGTCAGCAATTGTTCAGATGAAAACCCTTCGGAGCCTTCAAGGTGGAGTGCCGCCATACAGTCGGTGATCCGTGCAAAATGGTTTTCGAAAAATAACACACGACCACTCATCACGCGGAGGGTTTCAAAAAAACCATCGCCAAACCGGAAGGCACGGTTGTCTTTTGTGATGAACGCCTGGTTCTCATTCACGTATTCTCCTCTGTGAAAAACGTAACTCATGCGCTTCGATTAATCGAGAGTTTGTACAAAGGAAAGCAAATCGCCGTTAACCGGCAGCAGAAATCCTCTCACTCCCGCTCTCGCAGCACATTCCATATCCCTGTTTCTATCGCCGACCATCACACTCCTTTCCACATCAATGTCGAAACGCTGAATGGCTCTTTCTATCATCAGGCTACAGGGCTTTCTCGAAAGGGAATTTCCGAAATCGGGATGATGGGGGGAAAAATAAATGGCGGCAATTTCAACCCCCGCTTCTTTACAAACCCTGATGAAATAATCATGGATGCTTCGCACAGTTTCTTCTGTATAAAGCCCTTTGGCAATTCCCCCTTGGTTGGTGATGACAATGATGCGGTAGCCCTTTTGCTGCGCGAGTTGCAGCGATGGAATGACAGTGGGGAGCAGTACAAATTCTTCCAGAGAAAACGTATAGTCTCCTGGATCGTGGTTGATCACTCCGTCGCGGTCGAGGAAAAGTGCCTTGTGCTTCATAGCGCGAAGGTAAGTGCGATCCGGTTAGTCGGCGGTATTGACTCAATCGGGAAGGTGACCTTGTTCAGACGGGAAAGAAAATTTTCGCCTATCGTCGCTGTCAAATAAACGCGGCTTCGCTTATTTCCTTGTTTACCTTTGGCCAAAACGATCAGGGATGGCAGAGCCGCTGGATTTTAAGGAGTTTTCTTTTTCCACTTATGAAGACTGGAAGAAAAATGTGCTGAAAGAACTTGGACAAAATTCTTTTGAAGGACTTACCGCAGGCAAAGAAGAGGGATTAAATGTGTCGCCCTACTATACTGAATCTGACTCTCGAACCTTTGTGCAAACCACAAAAGAGGTAAAAAAGGGTTGGGAAATCCGGCAGGACTTTTTTGGCAATGATACCTCACAGATCAATAAACATATACTGAGCGCTCTGAATGGAGGCGTTGATAGCATTGGTATTTCCACTGGTATTAGGAGCCGGCAAGACCTCGACCTCCTGCTGGAAGGGGTGATGTTTGATATTGTTTCCATCCATTTTTCGGGCATTTTCAATCCATTGCATCTGCTGCAGTGGTATGTAGAAAAGGCGAAAGCAGCAGGATACAATGTACGCGAACTCCGAGGAGGAATCAGCAGTGCATTGCGTGTAGAAGACCTTGCGTCACCTTCTGTTGTGGAACTCGCTGCATTTTGTCGCGAATACTTAGGATCATTCCGGCCCTTTACCATCAGCGCTGATCCGGTTCACTGTTCCGGTGGAAATGCAACACACGAAATTGCTTTTGCTCTTGCAATGGGAAATGAACTTTTGCACAGGCTGAATGCTGAGGGGTTTTCTGCCGCTGAGGCCGCATCTATGACGGGATTTGAATTTGCAGTAGGGACATCCTATTTCGCTAACATTGCAAAATTGAGAGTGTTCAGGACTTTGTGGAGTGAGGTAGTGAGGCAATACGAACCGGCAATCAGCCCTGATATTTTTATCCACACTATTACTTCGCGCTTTTTGCAAACGGTGTATGCCCCATACAACAATGTGTTGCGGGCTACGTCGGGTGCTATGAGCGCTGTGCTCGGCGGAGCAGATTCCATCAGTGTAGCCCCGCATGATGAGGTGTTTGCTGAACAAAACGAAACATCGCTCCGCATCGCCCGCAATATTCAGCACATACTGACGGAGGAGAGTTATTTCCACGCCTCCTCTTCTGCTGCTGACGGCTCTTACTACATCGAAGAAATGAGCCTTCAGTTGGGAAACAATGCCTGGCAACTTTTTGTTGAAATTGAAAATAGGGGAGGGATTCACCGCTGTGAAAAGTACTTTCGAGAGCTTGTTGCAGAAAACTGTAGTTCGCAGCAAGCAGCAGTATCTACTGGAAAAAAGACGATTCTGGGAGTAAATAAATTTCCCGACGAAGAGGAGAGGTACCGGAGACCCAGACAGGGTTCAACAACAGAACGGCTTTCCGCAAACCTTGAATTGGAAAGGGCAAAAAGAGAAGAGGGGGTGATGAAATGAGTATAGAAAATACCACAGCACGTCGAAAATTTCCGGATACTCTTCCGGTACTGGGCGGAGTACCGGCAGTAAAAACATTTTTACACGAAGGGTTTGGTGCAGGCACACCGCCTTTCCTGAGAGGCCCTTATGCAAGTATGTATGCCATACGGCCATGGACGATCAGGCAGTATGCCGGTTTTAGCACCGCAGAACAGTCGAATGCATTTTACCGGAGAAACCTTGCGGCAGGGCAGAAAGGATTGAGCGTAGCTTTTGATCTGGCTACTCACAGGGGTTACGACAGCGATCACCCCCGTGTAGAGGGTGATGTGGGAAAGGCAGGCGTGGCGATTGATTCGATTCTCGACATGAAAATACTGTTTGATCAGATACCGTTAGATCAGATGTCGGTATCTATGACGATGAACGGCGCGGTGATACCCATTATGGCCTTTTATATTGTTGCGGCGGAAGAGCAGGGAGTGAAAGCAGATCAGCTTACCGGGACCATTCAGAATGATATTCTGAAAGAATTTATGGTGAGGAATACATATATCTATCCACCTGCTCCGAGTATGCGGATCGTCAGTGATATTTTTCGCTATACGTCGCAGAAGATGCCAAAATTCAATCCTATTTCGATATCAGGTTATCATATACAGGAGGCTGGAGCAACGCCAGAGATTGAGTTGGCTTATACGCTTGCAGATGGTATCGAGTATGTACGTGCCGGTATTGCTGCGGGAATGGACATTGATGATTTTGCTCCGCGGCTTTCTTTTTTCTGGGGCATTGGTATGGATCATTTCATGGAGATTGCCAAAATGCGCGCAGCGCGAATGTTATGGGCTAAGCTGATTCATCGCTTTGATCCGAAAAACAAAAAATCAATGGCGCTGCGAACCCATTGTCAAACCAGCGGATGGAGCCTTACCAAGCAGGATCCGTACAACAACATTAGCCGCACTTGCATTGAGGCGATGGCGGCAGCGTTTGGCGGAACACAATCGCTTCACACCAATGCACTGGACGAAGCCATTGCATTGCCGACTGATTTTTCGGCGCGCATTGCCCGGAATACACAGCTCTACCTTCAGGAAGAAACTGCGATTTGTGAGGCAATAGATCCGTGGGCGGGAAGTCATATAGTTGAAAAATTGACAGAAAAGATCGCACAAAAAGCGTGGGAACTGATTGCTGAAGTAGAGGAAATGGGAGGAATGACAAAGGCTATAGAAGCAGGGCTTCCTAAGCTGAGGATCGAGGAAGCTGCTGCACGTAAACAGGCTCGCATTGATTGTAGCAGGGATAAAATCATTGGAGTAAACGTTTTCCAGGTAGAGGAAAAAGAAGAGATGAATACGCTCGAAGTAGATAACCGCGAAGTGCGCAAGAGCCAGATGGAGCGTCTCAATAAGTTGAAAGCAGAACGCAATGCTGAAAAATGTTCTGCCGCATTGAGAGCCATCACCATCGCAGCAGAAAACGGCGACGGCAACCTTCTGGAGCTGGCTGTAGAGGCGGCGCGCGAAAGAGCCAGCCTTGGAGAAATTTCACAGGCGATGGAAAAAGTATTTGGCCGTTACAAAGCCACTATTCGAAGCGTAGCCGGAATTTATGCATCTGAAAGCAACATGGATAAAGACTTTGAAAAAGCGCGGAAATTATCTGATCAGTTCAGCGAAATCGCCGGAAGACGACCGCGCATACTCGTTGCCAAAATGGGGCAAGATGGACACGACAGGGGAGCAAAGGTGATTGCCACCTCGTTTGCCGATATCGGTTTTGATGTGGACATCGGGCCCTTGTTTCAAACCCCTGATGAAGTGGCGTGCCAGGCGGTTGAGAACGATGTGCATATTGTTGGAGCATCGTCGCTCGCAGCAGGGCATAAAACGCTGATTCCGCAATTAATTTCAGAATTAAAAAAACTTGGTCGTGATGATATTCTCGTTGTAGCGGGTGGTGTCATTCCCGAAAAGGATTATGATTTTCTTTTTAGTGAAGGATGTGTCGGAATTTTCGGGCCAGGAACCAAGATCAGTTCTGCCGCGATTGATATTTTGAGACTGCTGATCGAGGGGTATTCACAGGAAGGATAATTGAATAATTAAAAAGGAAATAGAACCCAAGTCACGATTTTTTTTCCTGAATTATATTGAATTTAATTTGTAATAGAGGCCATATTGTGTCTCAGAATAACAGCAGAGAGGCCACTATACAATTTCTTAATAAGAATGAAAGCGGGATTGCCGGACAAAATTATAAAGACCATCGAATCAGGTATTGAAAACCTGAAATCCTTCGCTTGGCGTATTGGAATCCGGGGTATTGTGATTCTGTCCATGTGCACTCCGCTGATTATTGTATCATTGAAAGGATTGAATAGCTGAAAATGATCTTTTCTTCCTCCCCGTTCAGAGTCTTATTAATACTGCTTTGTTGTTGCTGCTACAGAATTTGCGGAGTGGGACAGAATTACATCCGGCTGGGGGTGGACGAGGGGTTGTCTCAAAGTACGGTGGTTGATATTTTCCAGGACTCCAAAGGGCGGCTCTGGATATCTACTGCAGATGGATTGAACTGGTTTGACGGGAGATCATTTCATGTATTTCACAACAGCGAAAAAGTCAATGGCGCACTTCCTTCTAATTATTTTTCTGGATCGCTCTACGAGGACATCAATGGCAGAATCTGGTCTGGCAGCCGGTCAGGGCTTTGTTACCTGAATCCCGACTCGGGAGTTTTTCATTCTGTTTTTTTCCCGCCGGAAATCAATAATGGAAAAGAAATCGAATGCCGGATGATCGGAACAGATCAAAAAGGCTATGTCTTCTTTCATACTTCCGGAAACCGGGTGGTGCGCTATGATCCTGAAAAGGGAGAAACAATTGTCCTCGCTACCTTTCCTGCAGATAATATCATGGTCAGAGGTAGTTTTATTTCCGGAAATGAAATCGCCTTTCTTTTCTCCGATGGTCTCCGTATTGCGGGTATGGATGGAAAAGTAATCAGGACACTCCATTTTCCAAGTAAGAATATAGAGCTAACCAACGAGCCTTTGATCTATGGAAATACACTCTATCTGTCTGGAAAATCGGGATGCTGGCGCTGGGACAAAGGAAGCGATCTGATTGTCGCCGTTTTTTCTCAAATGGCTGCGGATGCGATTGCAATTCATGGAGAGCATCTATTCATCGGCAACACCGAAAAGGGAGTGATCTGTATTGATATGCATACAGGGGTTCCGGATCTTCCCAAACAGCAGATTCTTTTCTCTGGGCCATCACCCGGAATGTTCAAGGACATGATCAGCGACCGGATGGGAAACCTCTGTTGTGGTATCGAGGGAAAAGGAGTGTGCATTTACAATCTGGAAAAAAAATCATTTCGCCTATACAGGAAGAATATATTGCCGGGAATGGCTTTTTCATCAGACTACATCAGAACGATCTATGTTGCCGGTGATGATAGAATCTGGCTCGGCACATATCAGGGAGGGCTGATGATCTATGACCGTAAAAATGACCGGACGCAGATTTTTACGAAAGAAAACTCTGCAGGAAAATTTCCTGGAAATACTATTGTGAGTATTTCAGCCGATGCGAAGAACCGCTTCTGGATTGTATTTCCCGAAGGAGTTTTTCTGACAGATGAAAAGATATCGGCGCTCAAAAGTATCCCGTTCAGCTACTCTGGAGAAAGCCCACCCATCTGCCGGCAAATCGTATCGCTAAAAAATGGAACAATCGTAGCACCCACTGAAATGGGGCTGTTTGTACTTAATGAAAGAGAGAAGCGGTTTGAGTTGATCAGCGGGCAAAAACCTTTCCGCAATCTCTTTGAGGACTCACAGGGCAATTGCTGGCTCGGTGGATTTTACGGATACCTTTTCAAAGGCAAAATCACACAGGATGCTACCGGCATTCAATTCAGCATATCGGACTCCCTGTTTGAAAGAGCCAATATCCGCGACTTTGCTGAAAGCCCGGATAGAAAAAAAATATATATGGCATCTGAAAAGGGAATCATGATCTATGATCTGTTGTCCGGCGAACAGGGTGTACTCAATCGCGAAAATGGTTTGCCGAATGATTTTGTCTATTCGCTTTTCTTTGACGAGAGAGGCGCACTATGGGCTACCTCCGATAAAGGGTTGATAGCAATGAATCTTTCTTCGAAAATAATTTCTGCCTACGGTCCGGATGATGGTTTGCAGGGTATGGAATTTAATACAGGGGCTCTTTTTATCAAAAATGACGGAGAGGTATTTATCGGAGGCATCAGCGGATTTAATTCTTTTTTTCCAACCGCGATAATGAAGAGCAAGTTGTGCCCGGAAGTTTTCCTTACAGAACTGAGGGTGAAGGATCATATTCAGCCGCTGAATTTTTTGCTCGGCAAGAAAGTGGTGAGGCTGGGATATGAAATGAATGGCTTCACTTTTTCCTATTCGAATTCATCATTATCCAAAGCTCAAAGATCCAAGACTGCTTATTTCTTAGAAGGGTATGACTTTGTGTGGACCGAAACAGACGCACAGGCACGATTGCGGATAGAATCGCTCAAGCCGGGAGAATACAAGCTGAAAGTAAAAGCGATGAATGCGGATGGTGTTTGGGGAGAAGAGCGCATTCTTGCCCATTTTATTATCGAGCCTCCGTATTGGCTTACCTGGTGGTTTCTCTCACTTTCAGTAGTGTTGCTGATGACATTTTCTGTAATTGGTGTGCAGTATATTGTCAAAAAAAGGTTTAGGAAAAAACTTGAATTACTCAAACAACAGAATAAAATCCAAAACCTGCGGTTGCAGATATCACGTGATATTCACGATGATATCGGTTCGGGACTCAGCCGCATTACCCTGATGGGACAACTGATGCAACGTAACAAGGATGATAATTATCTGACTAAGATTTCTGATACTGCCAAGGAAATGACAAGCCAGTTGAGCCAAATTGTCTGGAGCCTTAACCCTGACAATGACGATATAGAAAATACAATACTTTTTTTAAAGGATTCCATTCATCGTTTTTATGATAGTACCGGTATTGATGTTCACATTGAAGAGACCGGCGCGTGTACGGGGATAAAACTTGACCATCGGCAGCGGGTAAATGTTATCCGCTGCGTACGCGAATCGCTGAACAATACCTTGAAATATGCAGAGGCAAAAAAAGTGTCTGTGCTGATGGAATGCGATGGACAATCACTGCTGATTCGGATTGCTGATGACGGCACAGGCTTTCAGCAGGGGGAGATCAGAGGAGGAGGAAACGGCTTGAAGATAATGGAGAAAAGAATGAATGAGATCGGCGGTACTTTTACCATTAAATCTAATGCAGGTAAGGGCACTACAATAAGCCTTTGTTTTCCGATTACTACTTAAGTGTGATGTTGGGTTGATGTTCACTTCTTTTTTTTGCTTGTATGAATCAGATCCGTGTTGCCATAGTTGAAGATGATCTCTTGATCCGTGAAGCTTTCGCAGCCATGTTGAAGGATCAGGACGGGATTGTATTGTCGGGGGTTTTCGGTGATGCGGAAAAATTTATGCACGAGATTGATTTCTCCGAACCGGATGTAGTGCTGATGGATATTCATCTTCCGGGGATAAATGGAATAGAATGTATTAAAAAAAT
>JADLBA010000052.1 GCA_020848015.1 Crocinitomicaceae bacterium
AATGCCTGCCCTAACGGAGTGGACCTTTCCACCGTGGTGGTTGTTCAACCCTGTGAGGCGGTTTGTCCGGAGGCTATTACAGGTGCTCAATATGGTGAGTATTGCCTAAACTGGTACTTCAGCACAGGGTCGGCAGCTACCGGAGAAAATGTAGTGTGGTATTTTGGAGATGGCACTGAACAAGCAGGAGGGCATATAGTGCAACATTCTTATCTGCAACCAGGAACTTACACAGTTACGGCTCATTTTACAAGCAATGCTTGTCCGGATGGTGAGAATCTATCACTTACTATTACGGTTCTTGCCTGTGCGCCTGAGTCTGATTGTCCCGAAGCTATTTCATCTCACTTGTCCAACGAAGGATGTCAGGTGTGGGCATTTGAAATTGGCTCTGCTTCTCCGGGAGAAAGTGTGATCTGGAATTTTGGAGATGGTTCAGTAGTTCCAGATGATCATGTTATCTATCATCATTATTTGCAGGGAGGTGTTTATACCGTCACCGCTTTCTACTCGAGCGATGTATGTCCGGATGGTGTTTACTTGACGAAAGTGATCACAGTTATACCCTGTCAGACGGTTTGCCCACAGGTTATCACAGCCGGCCAATATGGAAACTCATGTTTTAGCTGGTATTTCAGCACTGGGGCAGAAGCGGCAGGCGAGAATATTGTATGGCATTTTGGTGATGGAACAGAGCAGGAGGGAGGGCATTTTATACAGCATACATATACGCACCCGGGCACATATAACGTCTATGCACAGTTTACAAGTAATTCGTGCCCGAATGGGATAAACCTTACTATCGCTATCACTGTTCAACAATGCAATGTCCCTGTTTGCCCTCAGACAATGTCAGCACAGCAATATGGAGAAGTTTGCCTCAACTGGGCATTTGAAATAGGTTCTGCAACTCTTGGAGAAAGTGTCGTGTGGAGTTTTGGAGACGGAGTTATTATTACTGATGATCATGCTATTCAGCACACTTATCTTCAAGCCGGCACCTATACTGTAACCGCAAATTATTCCAGCAATGCTTGTCCAAATGGAGTGACTATAACTCAGGTGATAACAGTACAGCCGTGCAGCCCGCCCGCTTGCCCGCAGATGATGATAGCATCGCAGTATGGAACAAATTCTGGTTGTCTGCATTGGGCATTTGTTATTGGCGATGCAATGCCTGGAGTTAATATTGTCTGGAATTTTGGAGATGGTACAGATCAAGTTACATCCACGCATTATGTACATCATGTTTTTCAACATAGTGGCACCTATTCAGTAACTGCTTTTTATACCAGCAATGCCTGCCCAAACGGGGTGAGCCTGACACAGATTATTGCGGTGCAGTCCTGTTTTCCAGATTGTCCGCAATCAATCTCTTCTCATCAGGTTGGGAATCAATGTCAGGTGTGGGCGTTTGAGGTGGGGCCTGCAGCAGAAGGCGACATTGTCATCTGGAATTTTGGCGATGGATTAAGTCAGACCGATGATCATGCGGTACAACATACATACACCCAACCGGGCACCTATACGGTTACGGCTCATTACACAAGCAGTGCCTGTGAGAACGGGGTAGATCTTACTACATCAATTGAGGTTATCTCGTGCAATTCGCCGGTTTGCCCGCAGCACATATATGGATACCCTTCTGATTTCAATTGTATGGTATGGTCTTTTAGCACAGGGCCGGCGTTGACTGATAATAGCGTAGAATGGTATTTTGGTGATGGAACAGAACAGGAAGGAGGAAATACTATCCAACATACTTTTCTTGAGCCGGGAACTTATACAATTACTGCGCACTATACCAGTAGCTCTTGTCCAAATGGAGTAATCCTTACTGAAACAATTGTCGTAGAACCATGCTCTATACCTGTTTGTCCGCAATCTATTGCAGGGCATCAATACGGTGAAATATGTCTGAACTGGGCATTTGAGATTGGATCGGCAACACCCGGAGAAAATGTAGTATGGAGTTTTGGTGATGGCATGAGCGCCACAGATGATCACGTTGTTCAGCACACATATTCTCAGGGGGGAACCTATACAGTAGTTGCCTTTTATACAAGCAGCAACTGCCCTGACGGTGTTTACCTGACTCAGGTAATCACAGTTGTACCGTGTCAACCGTTATGTCCGCAAACGATATTTGCCCAGCAGCACGGTGAAGTATGCCTGAACTGGGTATTTGAGATCGGATCGGCAACACCAGGGGAAAGTGTAGTCTGGAATTTTAGCGATGGTAATAATGTGACTGATGATCATGCGGTGCAACATACATTTTCCCAACCGGGAATTTATGTCGTGAACGCATTCTATACCAGCAATGCCTGCCCAAATGGAGTGTATTTGACACATACCATTTCCGTTCAGGATTGCAACACCAATCTTTGTCCAGAAGCAATTACCGGGCACGCGACAGAAAACTCTTGTCTGAACTGGGTATTTGAAATTGGCTCTGCTTCACCGGGTGAAAGCGTGGACTGGAATTTCGGCGATGGTGCTGTCACGTCAGGAGGACATTTTGCAGAACACCACTATGCAAGCCCTGGTGTTTATGTGGTTACTGCTAATTATACCAGTAATGTATGTCAATCAGGAGTTACACTCGTTTTCACGGTCATTGTGCAACAATGCAGCAACACGGTTTGCCCGCAGACAATATTGGGGCACCAGCAAGGAGATTTATGTTACCATTGGGTATTTGAAATTGGCTCTTCCGCACCAGGAGAAAATGTAGTCTGGCATTTTGGAGACGGAGATGCTGAAACAGGAGGTCATACTATTCAACATACTTATCTGCATCCAGGAGTATATATTGTCACCGCTCACTATGCAAGTAATGTATGTCCAAACGGAGTTGATCTTACCTATACAATCATTGTACAAGAGTGTTCGACTACTGTTTGTCCCGAAACTCTCTTTGGGCACCAGCAGGGAGAAAACTGTATGCAATGGACATTCGAGATCGGTAATTTTATTGAGGGTGAACAGGTGGTATGGTCATTTGGCGATGGAACACAAGTAAGCGGAGATCATTTTGCGCAGCATGAATTTTCCCATCCTGGAACATATACAGTTTGCGGTTTTTATACCAGTCCGCATTGCCCTGAAGGCGTAAATATTTGCAAGACAGTTCAGGTAACTGGAGATTGTGGTGTAGCCAACTGCTCACTTGAAATTTCAGCTTCGAATCTTGGAAACGGGCTTTGGCAATTTACTGCTTCCGGCTCGCCAGTTGTTACACCGATGCTATGGACCTTTGGCAATGGTATTTCGATTTCCGGCGGATGGGAGATTCAACATCAATTTGAGCCGGGCGATTACTACGTTTGTGGTTCAGTATCGAGCAATCTCTGTCCGCAGTTCAGCGATTGTGTAAGTATTCACGTTCCACAGCCCCAGGAATGTAACGAATTGAATTTTGGTTTTGACAGTTTTGTCGAAAATGGCGGACCCCACTTTCTCCATTGGGTATTGACCAATTCAGATCAGCAGGTAGTCGGCTCCGGTATTGCGCAGTACTCGGCACAGGATCCTTGGTATGATTTCAATACCTGTCTGCCGAGCGGATGTTATTACCTCCACGCTTGTGGCGATCTGGATGTTACCAACTCCAACTTCTCGCTCTTTGTTTCAGAGCCTGCCGAAATGGTCAGTTTCACCCCTGTTTCAAATGAAGAGTGCCATGGATTTAATGCGGAGATATCAGTAAATGGCGGCTGTGAAGCTCTCGCTGATTGCCATGCAGCATTTAACCCGATCTATACGGAGACAGCGGGGCATATTGAATTTTTAAATCAAAGTTTGTATGAGGGGGATGCAACGTTTATCTGGAGTTATGGCGATGGCCAGCACAGCGATGATTATTCCGGAAATGTACAATACAATTCGAATGGTACTTACCACGTTTGCCTTACTATCATTAATGGTGACTGTACTGATATTTATTGTGAAGAGGTGGTAGTAGAGGGAATGGAAGAGGGCTGTCAATCGAATCTGGTGACTGTTTCTCTGTCGGGTAATTATCCATCTCCAAATGCAATTGATTTATTGGAGATCATTTTAGCAGCCAATGGAATTGAATTCAATACACAGCAATTACCTCTTTCCGGCGAGATCAATTTCAACGGTACTTTTTGTGTTCCTGACGGTTGCTATAGTATTGAAGTAAATTCACTGGCTCCACTGGTTGCGATGAATGTTCAAATGACTATTACTGTAAATGGGGAAGTACTCGATGTTTTAACACTCTTGCAGGGTCAGCAAAACGGAGAAATTTCTTTTGGACTTAACAGCGATTGTGAAACTACTGTATCGGAAAACGAAGTCCGCGGAAATGTCTGGCTGGTTTACCCCAATCCTGCCAATCAAACCTTGACTATCTCCGGTGCAGACCGAAGTGAGGTTGTACTTTTTATACTGACCGATGCATCGGGGCGAATCATCAGGCAGTTCAGATCGTTGGGAAGATCTTCCCTAACAGATGTATCCGAGCTCGCCAATGGTCTGTATCTGCTTCGTATTATGACGGAGGACAGCTCAGTCATCAGGCCGCTGCTGATTCAGCATTAAAGAAAATAACTTATTGTTCAAAAGCAGCTTTCAAGAAAATGGAAGCTGCTTTTGTTGCTTAAAAGTATATAAGTTACCCACCTGCTGCGGTTTTCCCTAATAATGGTTAATAAGAAAGGAGGTGGAAAGCTCTTATCGGCACCTTCCGTTTTATCTTCGCCCCCTTACTACTATTTAGGACTATGCAGTATCAACGTCTGAATATTATTACCGGCTGGGTTCTTTTCCTCGTTTCATTTATTGTTTATTTTCTCACGCTGGAGCCCACCATGCCTTTTTGGGATTGCGGTGAATTTATCGCTTCAGCCTATAAACTCGAAGTAGGGCACCCTCCCGGAGCTCCACTTTTTATGTTGCTTGCCCGATTGATTTCTATAGTTGGCGGCACACCAGAAAATGTTCCATTCATGGTCAATATGCTTTCCGCACTCGCTTCGGCTGGCACTATCATGTTTCTTTTCTGGACCATTACACACATGGCAAAAAAAATCGCCGGCCTCAATGGTGCATTCACTCCGGGTAAAACAGCAGCAGTTATCGGCAGTGGAATAATTGGCGGATTAGCTTATACATTTAGCGATACCTTTTGGTTTTCAGCGGTGGAAGGAGAGGTTTACGCGATGTCTTCGCTTTTTACAGCTTTGGTTTTTTGGGCAATTCTCAAATGGGAATCAGTATCTGACAAAGGAAGCGAACTGAGATGGATTGTACTCATTGCTTACCTGATGGGACTATCCATTGGAGTTCACCTGCTCAACCTTCTTGCCATACCGGCGATCAGTTTTGTCTATTATTTTAAAAACTATGCTACCACAGTAAAAGGAATTATTTGGACAGGCATTATCTCTCTTCTTCTGCTTTTGCTGATACAGGTGGGAATTATTATCTGGTTTGTGCAGCTCGCAGGTTTTTTTGAAAGAGAATTTGTCAATACACTGGGATTGCCATTCAACTCAGGTAGCTTTTTTTATGCGATTGTGATGATCGCGTTGCTTGCCTACGGGTTATGGTTTACGAGAAAACGAGGAAAAGTAGTGCTGAATACCCTCATACTTGGAGTAACAGTGGCCATTATCGGATACACCTCATTTGCCACGATTATTATCCGCTCGCAGGCGAATCCGCCAATGGATGAAAATAACCCGGAAAACCTTTTCTCACTGCTTTCCTATCTCAATCGTGAACAATATGGCGACAGACCGTTGCTTTTCGGTGAATATTTTAATACACCTATTAACAGGGAGGCAGGCTATGGCGATGGCCCGGCAGTCTGGATCAAATCATTCAGCGTACGAGAAGCTACTGGAAAAAAATCTCTGATACTTAGTTGCCGTGAGCGGTTTGAGGCAGAACAATATATCGCGAGCCATTCAGATAAGAAACTCGAAATAAAAGAAGAATACATTGAAAGCGGTGAGAAAAAGTCAACTGTTATCAATTACAGAAAAGACTTGAGTACGCTGTTTCCCCGGATGTACAGCGACCAAGCTAATCATATCGCAGACTATAAACGCTGGAGCGATTACCACGGGTGGAGTAATCCCACTTCCCGCACAAGAGTGGAGAAAATTCAGAAAGAGGCGGATGAATTATCCGGCCAGGTTTCTCAAATAGAAAATTATATTCGTGGAGGTGGTGATCTGAGTGGCGAACAGGAGCAGAAATTCAGATCACTCAAAAGGGCACTCGATAAAAAAAGTATTGATCTGATTCCCAACCAGACAGAAAACATCCGCTATTTTGTCAACTACCAAATGGGATGGATGTATCTCCGTTACTTTATGTGGAACTTTGCGGGTCGCCAGGATGATATACAGGGGCATGGCGATTTTCTCGACGGAAACTGGATTTCCGGAATAACCTCTATTGATGAGATGCGTCTCGGCAATCTTAAAAAATTACCTGAAATCGAAAAAGACAATAAAGGAAGAAATACCTTTTTCTTCCTGCCCCTCATTATCGGACTGATTGGTCTTGTCTTTCAGTTGTTGAAACATCCGAAAGACTTTTCGGTGGTAACAATGCTTTTCATTCTCACTGGTCTGGCGATTGTTGTTTACCTCAACCAAACCCCACAACAACCGCGTGAAAGAGATTACGCCTATGCCGGATCTTTTTATGCATTTGCTATCTGGATCGGGCTGGGAGTTTATGCACTTTATTATGCTTCGACTAATATGACATGGAAGCAATTGGGAACTATTGCAGCGATGACTATTGGCGGATCTATTATAATCTATGGACTCGAATCAGTTGTTTCTGACTCACGGGCTTTTGGGGCTTCTTTGCTATTGATAAGTTCAATAACCACTGCGCTCTTTGCCATTATGACTTTTTTGAACACCGTGAAAGGCGAAACTTTGTGGAAAGGAGTAGTAGCTACCCTGCTGTGTTTGCCCGCTCCTTACCTGCAGGCTAAATATGGATGGGATGATCACGATCGTTCCGGGCGGCGCACAGGAATTGATATGGCCACCAACTATCTCGAATCCCTGCAGCCGAATGCAATCATTTTTACCAATGGTGATAACGATACCTTTCCACTTTGGTATGCCCAGGAAGTTGAGGGTATCCGCACCGATGTGAGAGTTGTGAACCTTTCGCTTCTCAATACAGACTGGTACATAGACCAGATGAAACGCAAAGCCTATGAAAGTGCTCCTGTGCCATTCAATATACCAGAACAAAAATACAGGCAGGGAACAAGGGATGTGCTTTATATCGATCCCTACGAGAAAACCACCGGGTATATGCCGCTTGATAAGGCCATTGAATTTTGTCTCGACGACGCAAATTCAATACCTGGTGGTACAAAAAAAATAAGTTATATACCTTCATACAAGTTCAGTATCAAAGTTGATAGCACTGCCAGCGAAACGTACAGTGGATTCATGAATCAAGGAGACTCACTGGTAAGTGAGATAAAATGGTCCCTTACCGATAACAGAGGGCGCCCTAAATCTTATATAACTAAAGCGCAATTGATGGTGCTTGATCTACTAAAAAATACCGACTGGAAGCGCCCAATTTATTTTGCTGTAACCACCGGTGGCGATTCTTATATGGGACTCGAGAGATATTTTCAACTCGAAGGACTCGCGTATCGGCTCACTCCAATCCTTCATGTAAAAAGCCCTAACCCTAACCTTGATGGAGGTGTGGAGACTGGTCTGATGTACGAGAATATGATGGAAAAGTTCAAATGGGGTAATATGGATAAAGATAATATTTATCTCGACGAGAACAATCGCCGAATGACTACCAACCTCAGACTTCAGTTTTCACACCTCGCAGAACAACTGATAATGGAGGGAAAAAAGGACAGCGCTATCAAAGTTTTAAACAAAATGATCGAGGTAATGCCGGAAAAGACTGTGCCCTATGAGCAGGCTCAGATCATGTGGCATGTAATAGAACTATACTACGATGCGGGAGATAGCCTGAAAGCACTAGAGCTTACTAAGAGAATTATCGAGCTGAACCGGCAGGAAGTGGAATATTACAATTCCTTAGATGATGAAAGAAAGGGCGCACTGGATCGCGATATAATGATCAGGGCTCAGATATCAGATCGCCTCATCGCAAAGGCAGCAAAGAGTTTCCCCGATGACCCCGAAGTTGCAAAGTTAGGTGAGGAGAATGAGCTGATGCAACAATCGCTGGGGCTTGGAGAGCCTGAAATAGAGCAGCAACCGGCACCCGGGCAAAATCCAGAACTGATCATTGGTGAACCAGAGGGAATCCAGATAAAGGACTCTTAATTGTTGAAGAGGTAAGTGAAGTATAATATAATTCGGCTTAATTAACCGTCATGGAATCCCCGAAAACCAACGTTATCATATCATCGGATATTTTTTCATTCAAATCCCCCTCATGATCGAATACCTCGAACCTTTTACTTCTGTTACCGGAATCATTGACCTTATGACCCTGGTGCTGATGGAGATTGTGCTGGGAATTGACAATATCATTTTCATTGCAATCATTACCGGTTATCTCAACACAAAAAAGGAACAGCAGCGAGCACGTTTTATCGGTCTTACAATGGCTCTGGTGATAAGGGTTATCCTTCTGAGTACAATCTCATTCATCACTCAGATGAAAGATCCTTTTTTTCACATAGTGAGTATCCCGGTCACAGGAAGAGGATTGATTCTTTTCTCTGGCGGAGCGTTTTTGATCATTAAAACGGTGAACGAAATCAGACATAAATTCAAGATTGCAGATAATGAGGCAAAAGAATCTTCGAGAAAAATGACGATGTCGCAGGCCATCCTGCAAATCACTCTAATTGATATCGTGTTTTCATTCGATTCAATCATCACAGCAGTTGGCCTTTCTAATCATATCCCTATCATGGTAATGGCGGTAGTAATTGCAATGATTGTAATGCTGCTTTTCGCTCCCTATGTCAACACATTTATTGAAAAGTATCCAACCATCAAGATGCTCGCCCTCGCGTTTCTTGTAGTGATCGGAATCATTTTGGTTGTAGAGGCACTCGAGGATGCACAAATTCTACACCTCCCCCACGGGATAGACCTAAAGATGTATTCTTATGTGGCTCTCGCTTTTGCGTTAATTGTGGAAATGCTCAATATCCGTTTCAGGAATGTTACAACAAAAAAAAAATAACAGATTTTGCACTGCGCCTCGTACAGTACGGTGGGGCACTCAAGAAAAATGAGTTAAATTACGGGGAGTTAAAATAGGTTTGCAATGCCCCTTGTCACTTACGGTTTTTGAGCAAAGGAAAAGTGCTGGAAAGCAAATCTCAATAATTTGTTTCGCGTACTGTCTTTCCGTTGCTGTATTCCGTTTGCTTCGACATACGCCCACTTTCATCAAAATCAGTGAAAGTTCCCTCCTCTATTCCTCGGGTATAATGCTGCTCAGATTTTTTTCGACCGTTTTCGTAATAGTACGTCCAGTTACCGTCCTCGATATCGTTCTTATATGTACCGGTCCATTGCAGATTGCCGTTGGCAAAAAACACCTCTTCCTTCATCAAGGCTTGTGAACTGGCATTAAAGTATAATACGACATAGGGCTTCCCATTGGGATGCTTGCGCATCACATGTCGCTGAACATTATCGTCCTGCATGAAAAAAGAGAACAAAAGAGGTAGAATGACAAGGATTTTTGAGATCATAGCAAATTCAAAATAGGGTTTATCCTGACTTTTTACTGAAATCACGCTGAAAAGGTTACAAGTTTACCACTTGAAAGTTATGGTTCCTTCTCTCGAAAAGGCCACGAATCCAGATTATCACAAATATTACCATTCATCTAAAAAATAGCGTTCTTGTATTTTGAGCAGGAAAACAGACCTAATTGTAAGTGGTTAATGAAAATCAGGATAAAGGAGGTATTTTTTTCGAAGTAAACGGTATTGCTCCAACCCCGGCTCCCAACTTTTACGGATATCTTCAATATCTGCACCTTCGATAATTTGTTTTCTCAGGATATCCGTTCCCGCAAGCTTGTCAAAAAAATCAGAGCTTGAAAAAAAATGGGTCTTATCCTTACTTTCTTTGTACAGCCCCACTAACCAATCGAGGTAAAGTTGGCGACTGCTATAAAAATAAAAACTGCCAAATTCCGATACATTGTGCCCTGTGCATTCAATACCTTTGTGGGGAGGGTCTGTTGCTACTCCCGGAATATTGTGAGGGGTGAAATGATACGTACCGGTTGTGTTGCCTGGGTATCCGATACATTGAAAGGGGAGATCGGTTCCTCGCCCCACGCTGACTTCGGTTCCCTCAAACAGACACAAGGTGGGGTAAAGATATACCGATGACATATTGGGTAAGTTAGGAGAAGGTTTCACCGGAAGATCATAGAGGTCATCATGGGTATATCGGTCACAAGTTATCACTTCGAGGTTGCAACTGATACCCCCGGAGAGCCATTTTTCACCGTTGATCATGCGTGCAAGTTCCCCTACAGTACACCCGTGTACAATAGGGATCGGGTGCATTCCAACAAACGAACTGAACCTTTTATCAAGCACCGGTCCGTCAATATAAAAACCATTGGGATTCGGGCGATCGAGAAGGATCATTTTTATATTATTCTCTGCTGCCGCCTCCATCGCATAATGCATGGTAGAGATATAGGTATAAAATCGCGCACCGACATCTTGGATATCAAATACTATTACGTCTATCCCATTCAATGATTCAGGAGTGGGTTTTTTATTTTTTCCATAAAGAGAAACTACCTGAAGTCCTGTCTTGCGGTCATGTCCATCCTTTATGGTTTCCCCCGCAGCGGCCTCTCCTCTGAACCCATGTTCGGGGGCAAAAACTTTTTTTACCTGTACACCCATCGCAAGGAGTGTATCAACGAGATGGGCGTTGCTTACCCTTGATGTGGGATTGGCAATTACGGCTACATTTTTACCGGATAATAATGGGAGATACCTTTCCATTCGTTCTGCACCCACTACTATTCCCTTATTCGGAGCCGGTTGCTGAACAGGCCACTCCTGCTGCGCACAGGAAACCAATTGGAGCAAACAAATAATTGAGATAGAGAGTACGTTTTTCAATTTCAAATATGTGGAGCAACGAAATTAATGGACTTTGCCGTCGCTGCCTAAGAAATCAAATAAAATGCCTGAACAAAAAGAAAAGTAAAAAGCCAAAAACACTCCGCACGTGGTAAACTTGCAAAAATGAATATAGCTCGATTCATAGCAGGTCGAATCCTCAAGAGTGAAGACAAGAATCAGGTTTCGCGCCCCATTGTGCGCATTGCCACAGCAGGGATAGCCACAGGGGTGGTGATGATGATACTCGCTCTGGCTGGGCTTCGCGGGTTTCAGCGGGAAATTAGAAACAAGGTTATCGGATTCGGATCCCATTTCCAGATCATTGGAAGCAGCGATGACCTTTCACGCGAGTCAGGAAAACTGGAATTTGATACGATTATTTACAATAATTTAAAGAGAGTAAATGGGGTAAAGCATGTCCAGGTATTTGCAACTAAGCCGGGAATTCTGGAAACAAAAGAAGCGATACAGGGTGTTGTTATCAAAGGCGCAGCGACAGACTTCAACTGGGATTTTTTGGCTCATAACCTTGTTGAAGGCATTCTTCCCAAAAGTGATTCAACTAATTGGATCATCGTTTCTTCGATGATTGCAAATAGATTAAAAATCAAACCGGGCGACAAGATTAGCCTCTATTTTGTAAATCACGAAACGGATGTGCGTCAACAAAACTTTTTCGTGCGCGGTATATATGATACAGGACTAGAAGATTTTGACGACAAGTATGTATTTACCGATATCTCTTACGTTCAACGGTATGCGGGATGGGGTGTACAAGCACAGATGCTGGTAGATACTGCTTGCTCAGATTTAGGTGAAATTACCGTGGGTGGTTTAGGATTTGGTGGTGAGAACGAACTGACCTATAATTGGAATAATCCAAGGTGGAAAGGTGAAGGACCGTTTTTTATCCGACCTGTTCGCGATACTACCCTTCGACTTATTGTGAGCGACAAGGGGGGGGCTATCGCTGACACAGCATTAACAACGATTGACTTTGCAGACGATAACTCAGCGGAACCTTGCAGAAAATATACCCTGCAGACGGTCACTTCCGGCGGATCCTATAAAAACTATATCGGCGGTTATGAAGTGCTGATCAGCGATTATGAACAACTGACTACCGCCACAGATGATCTGCATAAAGCAATTCCTTTTTTCCTTCAGATCGTCAATATCACCGATCGCAATCCTGAAATTTTCTCGTGGTTAAAAATGCTCGACATCAATGTGGTCATTATCATTATTCTGATGATCGGTATTTCAATCGTCAACATGACTTCGGCACTTCTGATTATCATATTGGAAAGACAGAATATGATTGGTACTCTGAAAGCCTTTGGAATAGGCAACCGTCCGGTATTGGTTATTTTTCTAATCAATGCTGCCTACATCATCGGTCGGGGTCTGCTAATCGGCAATATTATCGGATTATCGCTGGCCTTTATTCAACAGAAATGGAAAATAATACAACTCGACCCTGCTAATTACTATGTTGATACGATGCCGGTTTATATTGATTTCGGTGAACTCGCGCTATTGAACACCTTCACACTCGCTGTTTGCGTACTAGTGCTTATTCTCCCTGCTCTTTATGTTACCACCATTACTCCTGTCAAAGCGATCCGGTTTGATTGATATAACCGATCACTGCTTGCTGAAAATGTTGTATTTCAGTATGCAGTAGATGGCTCTGAAACCGTCTTTCCAACCGATTTTTTTCCCTTCCTCAAATGTTCTTCCATAATAGGAAATTCCAACCTCGTAAATACGGATGTTCGGAACACGTGCAATCTTCGCAGTCACTTCCGGTTCAAAACCGAATCGTTTTTCTCTCAGATTCAGCGACTGGATTATTTTCGTGTCGAATACTTTGTAACACGTCTCCATATCTGTGAGGTTCAGGTTGGTCAGCATATTGGAAAGTGCAGTGAGAAATTTATTTCCGACGGTATGCCAAAAAAACAGTATCCTGTGAGGATTCCCCCCCATAAAACGTGAACCATAAACAACATCTGCAAAGCCCCTCAGAATCGGATTTAAAAGATCGTTGTACTCTTGTGGATCGTATTCAAGATCGGCATCCTGTATCACAAGGTATTCTCCTGTAGCATTTGAAATTCCCGTGTGAAGTGCGGCTCCTTTCCCCTTGTTTACCTCGTGCCGGTGATACCTTATATCCATAGAGGGATTATCACCGATATAGCGCTGAATGGCATATTCTGTATCATCAGTAGAGCAATCATTTACAATAATGATCTCTTTGGAGATATCATTCACCAACTCGACTTCCTTCACCTTATTGAGAATCCGGTGAATGGTTTTTCCTTCATTGTATGCCGGAATAACGATCGAGAGTTTTTTCATATTCTTTGTTAGCCCTAAAAGCTTTTGTTGACGATCTATTTCCCTTCACTGGAAAAAAGATTTATTATTTTCCCCTGCTGTTAATGCTGCAAGATTAATTTAGAAAGTTCAATCTTTTGCACCAAAGAAAGGATTTACCGATCTTGTGCCCACAATGAAATATTACGAAAATATACTTGATACTATCGGAAATACCCCGCTGGTACGCCTCAATTCGATTACAAAAGATATTCCTGCTTTGGTGTTGGCGAAAATTGAAACAACCAATCCTGGCAACTCCATCAAGGATCGCATGGCACTCAAGATGATAGAAGATGCAGAAAAATCAGGTGCTCTCAAACCTGGAGGAACCATTATCGAAGGTACTTCGGGCAATACCGGTATGGGGCTCGCTATTGCCGCTGTTATCAAAGGATACAAATGCATTTTTACATCCACCGATAAGCAGTCGAAAGAAAAATTTGATGCGCTTAGGGCATTTGGTGCAGAAGTCATTGTTTGCCCTACCAATGTCGAGCCGGAAGACCCAAGATCTTATTACTCTGTTTCTTCACGACTTGTAAGAGAGGTTCCAAATTCCTGGAAACCCAACCAGTATGATAATCCGAGCAATTCTTTAGCTCATTATGAAAGCACCGGCCCTGAGATATGGGATCAGACCGATGGAAAAATTACTCATCTCGTTGTTGGGGTAGGTACCGGTGGAACTATTTGCGGCACAGGAAAATTCCTGAAAGAAAAAAATTCATTGGTACAGGTGCTGGGAATTGATACCTACGGCTCCGTATTCAAAAAATTCAAAGAGACGGGAGTGTTTGATAAAAATGAAATTTACCCCTATATTACTGAAGGAATTGGGGAAGATTTTCTCCCGCAGAATGTGGATTTCAATATCATTGATCATTTCGAAAAAGTAACCGATAAAGATGCTGCTCTGATGACACGCCGCATCGCCCGAGAAGAAGGAATATTTGTCGGTAACAGCGCCGGATCTGCTGTGGCAGGGCTTCTCCAGATGAAGGACAGATTTAAAAAAGATGATGTTGTTGTAATGATCTTTCACGATCATGGTACTCGCTATCTCGGTAAAATGTTCAACGACGACTGGATGCGCGACCGGGGTTTCCTGACCGAAGAGAGGCCGGTGGCCTCTGATCTTATTGCACATCATCGCGATCTTAAACTGGTGACAATTAGTCCTGGAGAACTGGTAAGCCATGCTGTTGCCAAAATGAAAAAATATGGTATTTCGCAACTCCCCGTCATGGGCGACCGGGGGATTGTCGGAAGTATTGACGAAAACCATCTCTTCAATATGGTAACAGAAAATACTGCAGCACTTGATAAGCGCATTGATGAAATTATGAAGGCTCCGCTGCCTGTAGTGAAAGAAAATACTCCGCTGGAAGAAATAGCAAAGCAATTTTCAAAAGATGTGCCGGCAGTGCTTGTGGAACTAAGCAATGGTGGATTCCACATTGTTACCAGACAAGATGTGATTGCCGCAATTTAATAAGAGAAAAAATTGGTTTTGTTCAAAAACAAGATTCCGGATAGACTCGCAACAGAAAATCCTAAAACTCTTATAGTCAGAAATTTTTACCGGAGATGAAATCCGACAATACTCCATTCGTCTGGCCATGGAACGCTGTGAGACGACCATCTGCGCAGTTCGTAATCTGCAATAAACCAAATGCTCAGAACGTAAACCAGAATGATGATACCCGATAGTATTATTCCTGTTGTTTTATTTTCCGGCCACCAACGACCGATAAAACGACGATAAATAATGTAAGCAACAAAAAAGACGATCACCAGGTTGACCGAGAAAAGTGGAATATTAGTCGAAAGCGGGGTACCGGATTCATTGTGTGAAGCAAACGACGCACTTGCTGGCAGCGGAAAA
>JADLBA010000053.1 GCA_020848015.1 Crocinitomicaceae bacterium
CCCATATTTTCAGCAGGGGTAACGATTTCGAGTTTCATAATTGGCTCCAAGAGGATCGGTTTGCATTTCGGCATTGATTCACGATAGGCCAGCTTTGCACACAGTTCAAACGAAAGAGCATCAGAGTCAACTGCGTGGTATGAGCCATCATTTAGTTCGATCTTTAGCGTATCTACCTGATAACCGGCAAGCACACCATTGTTCATTGCCTCCTTGAAACCCTTCTCAATCGAAGGAATAAACTCTCTTGGAATATTACCACCTTTGATATTGTTCACGAATACAAGACCTGTTTTTTCCGGATCATCATTCGGACCGATGGTAAAGTTAATATCGGCAAATTTACCGCGGCCACCTGTCTGCTTCTTATATACTTCGCGGTGATTTGTAGAACCAGTGATGGTCTCTTTGTAAGAAACCTGTGGTGCACCTTGGTTACACTCTACTTTGAATTCACGGCG
The DNA here is from genome assembly GCA_020848015.1 of Crocinitomicaceae bacterium. Classification (GTDB taxonomy): domain Bacteria; phylum Bacteroidota; class Bacteroidia; order Flavobacteriales_D; family Sanyastnellaceae; genus JADLBA01. The sequence continues at coordinate 462 of JADLBA010000053.1, forward strand.
CAGACGATCTACGATGATCTCAAGATGTAGCTCACCCATACCGGAAATGATGGTCTGCCCAGTTTCTCCATCAGTTTTTACACGAAAAGTAGGATCTTCTTCAGCGAGTTTAGAAAGAGCCATTCCCAGTTTATCAGAGTCAGCCTGCGTTTTTGGTTCAACCGCAAGACCGATTACCGGATCGGGGAAGTTCATCGCTTCGAGAACGATCGGGTTTTTCTCATCACACAGAGTATCTCCTGTTTTTATATCTTTAAATCCAACTACGGCACCGATATCACCGGCACCAAGACGTTCGATTGGGTTCTGCTTGTTGGCATGCATCTGGAAGATGCGGGAAATACGTTCTTTATTTCCACTGCGAGTATTCAGGACATAAGAGCCTGCATCGAGATAACCTGAATAAGCACGGGTAAAAGCGAGGCGGCCAACGAAGGGGTCTGTGGCGATCTTAAATGCAAGCCCTGCAAAAGGTTCTTTAAAGTCGGGGTGACGAACCACTTCCTCACCGGTGTCGGGATTGGTACCAATAATCGCTTCTTTATCGAGTGGACTTGGCAGCAATTCCATCACGAGATCGAGCATAGTCTGAACACCTTTGTTCTTAAACGAAGATCCACAGACCATCGGTACAATCTTCATGTCGAGACATGATTTGCGCAGAGCATCGAGAATTTCGCGCTCAGTGATGGTTTCCGGAGCATCGAAGAACTTCATCATCAGGTTGTCGTCGTATTCTGACACGGCCTCGAGAAGTTTCTCTCTCCATTCTAATGCTTCATCTTTCATATCAGCCGGAATATCCACTACCTGGTAGGTCATTCCTTTATCTGCCTCGTTCCAGATCATTCCGCGGAAATTGATCAGGTCAACCACACCTTTAAAATCATCTTCGGCTCCAATCGGTAGCTGCAGAGGTATAGCATTGCTTCCGAGCATATCTTTCACCTGCTTCACCACCTTCAGGAAGTCAGCACCCTGACGATCCATTTTATTTACAAAACCAATACGAACCACATTGTAGTTATTCGCAAGACGCCAGTTGGTCTCAGACTGAGGCTCAACTCCGTCAACAGCGCTAAACAGGAATACAAGGCCATCGAGTATGCGGAGCGATCGGTTCACCTCAACAGTAAAGTCCACGTGGCCCGGCGTATCAATGATGTTCACGTGATATTTATTCCCGCGATAGGGCCAAAACACAGTAGTAGCAGCAGAAGTAATAGTAATACCTCTCTCTTGCTCCTGAGCCATCCAGTCCATTGTAGCAGCACCATCGTGCACTTCACCGAGTTTGTGGTTCACCCCGGAATAATAAAGAATACGCTCGGTAGTGGTCGTTTTGCCGGCATCAATGTGGGCGGCAATACCAATATTCCGTGTATATTTTAAGTCGCGTGACATTTTTCTAGTTCTCTTTGGTCAGGTTTAGAAGCGGAAGTGGGAGAAAGCTTTATTGGCTTCGGCCATACGATGAACGTCCTCCTTCTTTTTGAAAGCGGCACCTTCGCCCTTTGAGGCGGCAATAATTTCACCCGCGAGTTTATCGGCCATACTTTTCTCATTGCGAGAACGGGCATAGCCGATCAGCCATTTCATCGCCATGGAATTTCTGCGTTCTTCGCGAATTGGAGAAGGAATTTGAAAGGTGGCACCACCTACGCGACGGCTGCGCACCTCCACAGCAGGGGTAACATTTTCCAATGCCTTCTTCCACGTCTCTATGCCATTTTCAGAAGTCTTGGTAGCTACTTTCTCAATAGCATCGTAAAAAATCGAAACGGCGGTACCTTTTTTCCCTTGTAACATCAGGTTATTGACAAACTTTGTTACGATCACCTCGTTAAATTTGGGATCGGGTAATACGTTGATTTTTTTGGCCTTTCTTCTTCTCATTTTGTTATATCTTATGAAAAGGATTATTTCTTTTTAGCAGGAGCCGCCTGTCCGGGTTTAGGGCGCTTAGTACCATACTTCGAGCGGCGCTGACCACGCCCATTTACTCCGGCGGTATCAAGGGCACCACGCACAATGTGATAACGAACACCAGGGAGATCCTTCACACGTCCACCCCGCACCAGCACGATGGAGTGTTCCTGCAGGTTATGCCCTTCACCGCCGATATATGCGATGACTTCGAAACCATTTGTCAGGCGAACCTTGGCCACCTTGCGAAGCGCAGAATTCGGCTTCTTAGGAGTGGTAGTATATACTTTCGTGCAAACGCCTCTGCGTTGAGGACAGGAAGACAGAGCTACCGACTTACTTCTGTAAGTTTTTGGCTCGCGACCTTTTCTTATTAACTGTTGTACCGTTGGCATTGTATGTTATTATTCCTTTTTTCACGACTTTTAGCCATTCATTACAGGCAAAAAATTCGGGCTGCAAATGTACACCGGGAATCTGCCCCCGCAAGCAACCTCAAAAAATAATTTTCAATATCTTTGGCAAAATGTAAAAATAGTAGTGATAACAATGGTTACAGGAGGCTTATAGAAAGCGATTTTTTTACTTTCGTGCATATTTTACCTCTCCATTTTGGGCTTTCTATCTTCCAAAACACCCCATTCACAAGGGCTTCAAGAAAGGAAGATATTTACATTTTCACACATTTATGTAAATTTTTATTTACTTTATATTGAAAATTTACTATTATTGATGTCAATTATTAACTTTAGCCCCGATAATAGAAATATTTAGGATATATTTAATGATTATTTTCATAAACGTTAATATAGAAATTTAGATTTAAAGATGAATAATAACATCATAAATAATTGGTATATTTTGAGCGACCCTGCCATTGTTAAAGGAATTGGAGCCGCCATTCGTTCCATGCGTCTGAACAGAAATATGACACAGCAAGAAGTATCTGTCCGGTCAGGTATTGACCGGGTGACACTTAGCAAACTGGAAAACGGAGGGTCTTCTACGCTTCTTACCTTGGTTCAACTGCTCCGCACACTTGGCGAACTCGATGTCCTCGCCGCGTTTCAGGAATCCAGGGTCAGCCCAATGCAGACCGCTCAACTCAAAGGAAAGGAAAGGCAAAGAGCGAGAAAAAAAAGAGATGCAAAAAACTGATGTTTGTATAAAACCAGCAGACTAAGAATAATCTTGGTAGATCGCGCTTCAATATAATATGGTAGCGACAGTAAAGTTATCCGGCAAGACAGTGGGTGCGGTATTGTGGGACTCTCAATGGGACTTAGCAACATTTGAGTTTGATCCTTCATTTGTACAGTCCGGGCTGGACATTGCACCATTGGGTATGCCACTGGGTGATCTGCAGCGAGGCAAACTGATATACAGTTTCCCGTCACTTCCGAAAGAAGGATTCTACGGGCTGCCCGGTTTGCTAACAGATTCATTGCCGGGAGCCTTTGGCACACAACTCATCAATATATGGCTCAAGGGGAAAGGGAGGGATCCTGCCACAATCAATCCTGTGCAGCGATTGCTTTTTACCGGCAGAAGAGGAACTGGGGCATTGGAATTCGAACCGGCGCAACATCCCACAGATAATAAATCAGATATTGTCTTTATTGATGGGCTAGCGGAAATGGCAGAGGACGCACTTACTTCAAAAGCTGAATTTAATACTGGGCAAAATGAAAGTTTTTACGATATTCTGCGGGTTAGTACTTCTACCGGAGGCTCACGTGCTAAAGCATTACTGGCGATCAATGAACATACAGGAGAGGTTCGTTCAGGACAGTCAGATGCTCCAGCAGACTTCAGGCACTGGATAATCAAACTCGACGGAGTGACCAACAAACTACTAAATGATCCACGTGGCTATGGAAGAATTGAATATGCCTATTACCTGATGGCACGCGATTGCGGTATTGATATGATGGAAAGCACATTGCTGGAAGAAAACAACCGTGCACATTTCCTCACCATGCGCTTCGACCGTATTGGTGGGCGGGAGAAACTTCATATTCAGTCGCTTTCAGCTATAGGTCACATTTACAGCGGGGATCCATTAACTGCGACTTATGAAAAAGCATTCGAGGTAATGCGTCAGCTTAGACTTCCCCATACAGAAACCGAACAACTGTTCGGTCGGATGATATTCAACATCATGGCACGAAACCAGAACGACCATGTCGAGAATACCTCCTTCATCATGAGTGAAACAGGAAAATGGCGGTTAGCACCTGCATACGATATTACTTATGCGTACCAGCCCGAAAAAAGATACCGGCATCGTATGCAAATGTCAGTAAATGGTAAATACGATCAATTCACAAAGAAGGATATCTATACGGTCGCCAGTGAAATTCGCGTAAAGCGCCCGGATGCCATCATTGAAAAAATCGCTGACCATTTGTCCGCCTGGCCAGAATATGCCCGCCAGGCAGGCATCCCTGCGGCACAAGCAAACGTAATAAAGAAGATGTTTCGCTTTTTTTGAGGGGGCGGCCTCAACTTACATTAGTAGAATCACGATGAATAAATTATTGTGATTATCTATATGAGAATTTCCTAATATGGGGCGGCCGATAAAAATTTCAGCGAAGCATAGAATAGAAAACACAACAAACCATAAATACGTTTATAGACAAATCAGAAAAATTATTAGAAATACAGTGTTGTTATCCAATATATTCAATCACACTTTCGGTAATAAGCCGGATCTGTGCGTCGGTCAGTTCAGTATGCATCGGAAGCGATATCACCTTGCTGCACAATTCTTCGGTTACCGGAAAATCGCCTTTCTTATAGCGAGGGTCTGGATAAGCTTTTTGAAGATGAAGCGGAACAGGATAATAAACCATTGCCGGAATATTTCTTTTGGCGAGAAACTCTTGCAAAGCAAAACGATCAATGCTATCAGTCAGTAGTGTATATTGATGAAATACATGTGTACTTTTTGGATCGCGTATGGGAATACGGAGTTGTTTGATTCCGCCGAAAGCTTTGTTGTATGCCTCTGCAGCACGTTGACGTGCGAATGAATATTCATCCAGTTTTTTCAACTTAATCCTCAACACTGCTGCCTGCAGACTGTCGAGGCGGCTGTTGACACCGACGCTGTCGTGATAATACTTCACGCGCATACCGTGATTGGCAATCACCCTAATTTTGCCTGCGAGTGCGTCGTTGTTTGTCATCAGTGCGCCACCGTCGCCATAGCATCCAAGGTTTTTTGATGGAAAAAAACTCGTTGTTCCAATATCTCCCATACATCCGGCTTTTTTAACGGTTCCATCAGAAAACGTGTACTCTGCCCCTATTGCCTGTGCATTGTCTTCGATCACAAAGAGGTTATATTTTTTCGCAATGGCAAGTATGCTTTCCATATTCGCACATTGACCAAAAAGATGCACCGGGACAATGGCCTTTGTTTTCGTTGTAATCGCACACTCAATTGCAGCGGGGTCAATATTGAATGTATCTGGCAGTACATCTACCAACACAGGTTTCAGGTTCAGCAGGGCAATTACTTCCGCCGATGCGACAAAAGTAAAATTGGAGGTGATCACTTCATCGCCTGGTACCAGGCCAAGTGCCATCATAGCAATCTGTAGAGCATCAGTTCCGTTGGCACAGGAAAGCACGTGTTTTACCTCAAGATAGCGTTCCATTTCTTCCTCGAAAGCCTTCACCTCCGGGCCGTTGATAAAAGCCGTTGATTCCAGCACGTTCAGTAATGCCTGGTCTATCTCATCTTTGATCTTTGCATACTGCGTCTTGAGATCAACCATCTGGATCGGATTCATTGTTCAGAATTTGGGTCGCTAAGATAGGTGCACGGAGAGGTGGCTATCAGAAAATTTTACCGTATCTTTTTGCTTTCTATCTTCGCCGCATGAGCAAATGGATAACGTCTGCATTCGTTATTTTTTTCCCCTGCTATTATTTCGCACAGTTCCAGGTACGCGATTCTTCGCTGTTCGATCCTCAGATAGCGGTGAGCTATGCGGTTCAGTTTCCCGGCGGCGATATGGCCGATCGGTTTGGTATCAACGGTAGCATCGGTCTCGGTTTTCATATCAAAACACGAACAAACTGGTGGTATGGAGTGCAGGGTATTTATCTCTTTGGAAAAAAAGTGACCGAGCCAGAATTGCTGAGCAACCTTTACACCTCCAACGGTGAGATACTTGACAATCAAGGTCAGGTAGCAGTGATGTACATTCAGGAACGCGGATTTGCTGTTACCCTGGAAGGTGGTCATCTTTTCGACTTCATTGGTCCCAATCCTAACAGCGGATTATTACTGACTGCCGGAGTTGGAATATTGCAACACAAAATCCGGATTGAACACCAATTGAATGAGATCAACGCGCTCAGCGGCGATTACCTGAAAGGGTACGATCGCCTTACTAACGGACTTGCACTGCGTCAGGTTATTGGATATGCGCACATGAGTAACAACAGGCTGATCAATTTTTTTATCGGGGTAGAAGCGTATGAAGGGATTACCAAAAACCGCCGCGACCTGAATTTTGATACCCGGATTTCAGATGATAAAAAAAGACTTGATATTCTTCTCGGCATCCGGGCAGGGTGGGTTTTACACCTTTATCGGCGAGCCCCAAACGACGCATACTTTTATTGAAGCACCCATCCCGCCAGTCCAAGTGAATCGTTTCTTCTATACTCTCGCTATTCGGCTTTTTTCACTCGTGGTAAAAGCGGCAGGAGTATTCAACGGAAAGGCTCTCTTATTTACTAAAGGGAGAATAAATCTCCTGCCCCGTCTTGCAGAATGGAGAAACAAAAATTCTGGCAAATTAGTCTGGTTTCACTGTGCATCGTTAGGGGAGTTTGAACAGGGAAGACCTGTGATGGAGTCTTTGAAAAACAGAGAACCTTCTACTCTACTATTGCTAACCTTCTTCTCCCCTTCCGGATACGAAGTGCAAAAAAATTATTCCGGTGCTGATTTTATTTGTTACCTCCCACTTGATCTGCCTGCCAATACTGAAGCTTTTTTATCTGCTGCGATGCCGTCGCTCGCAGTATTTGTAAAATACGAATACTGGGCTAATTACTTTTTTGCACTTCAGGAAAAATCTGTTCCGCTGTACGTGATCAGTGCCATTTTCCGGCCTGATCAGCGTTTTTTTGGAATTTCAAAAACATTCTGGAAAAAAGTGTTGAGTTCGGTAACACACTTTTATCTACAGAATGATCATTCGGCAGGGCTGCTAAAAGGTCTTGGTTTTACAAACTATACGGTTGCAGGAGATACGCGGTTCGACCGCGTACTTTCGATTGCTTCGGAAGCAAAGAAATTCTCTGCCATAGAAGTACTTTCCCATGAACGTTTCACAATTGTAGCGGGCAGTACCTATGGTGCAGAAGAAGAAATGCTGGCCACTTGGTTAAAACAGGAAAAAAAGGAAGTGTTACTGATCATTGCTCCGCACGAAATCTCAGAAGGCAGG
>JADLBA010000054.1 GCA_020848015.1 Crocinitomicaceae bacterium
GCCGAATACAAATTGGAGGTCTTTTTTAAACCCAAGTTTTTCAAGCTCGGTTGTAACCATCTCCTGTGCTGTCTTATTTCTGAATGCTGTCAATTCTTCATTATTCTTGAACTTCGAAGACGGAACTTTTGAGGCACTTGACTCAACATTGATAGTCACTCTTCCTCTTTTCTGAATGATCTTTTTAACATCGTTGATGAATTGCTGGAATTTTACTTCTCTCGCTCCAAAATCTTTGGAGTCGTAGATAAAGTAGCGGGAGAATTCGGCATAACCGAGTTCTTCGATAAACTGAGTTTTGATTGGATCCTTTGGATCATAGCCTAAATCTTCTTTTTCTTTTGAAACTACCGGAGGTATAGGCTTAGGAATTTCAACGACCGGCACAACAATCGGCGGTTCCGGTTCTTTTTCTATCTTCACAGGAATGAGATAAACCTCGCGTTCAAGTTCTTGGAAACTTCCTTCACAGGGAACAATAATATCGTCTTGTTTGATGGTTTCTTGTCCCTGATAGTAATCAATGTGGTAATTGGTACAGGGGGCAAGAATAGCTAAGTAACCACCATCCCTCATACGTGGGCGGTATTCTGTTTTTTCACCTGTTTTAAGATTGGTAATCACCACCTTGAGATCCGGTGGTAATTCTTTTCCTTCTTCACCTATGATAAATCCCTTTAACACCGCCACTTGGCTTTCATTTGACATCGGCATATCCACCAGGTAAATATCTTTCAGCCCATAGCCTCCGTCCTTTTGTGAAGAGTAGTAGGCGCGCCGTCCATCCGCCATTGGCTGGAAGAAAACATCATCGTCCACCGTATTCAACGGGAATCCCATATTTTCAGGTTTACTCCATTCTCCGTCGTCGCCTAGTTTAGAATAGAAGAGATCAAACCCCCCCATACTGGTGTGTCCTTGTGAAGCGAAATAAATGGTGCGGCCATCGGGAGAAAGGAAGGGCGAATCTTCTTCGTAAATGGTGTTTAACACCGGTCCTGCACTCAGCGCCTTACTCCATTCGCCATTAGGCAGTTTCACACAGCGGTAAATATCCCTTCCACCAAGTCCACCCGGACGATTGCTGGTGAAATAAAGTGTATTTCCATCAGCAGATATCTTACAGTGTGTCTCCCAGTATTTTGTATTGATATCGGAACCCAGCTTTGCCGGATCACTCCAAATTTCGCCAATCAGTTTTGAATACAGGATGCGCCCATCGCCAAGGCTGTCACGGTAAATAAAAAGAGTCAACCCGTCGGGTGACACACTGATGGTTGCGTCGTGTTCGTCTGAGTTCAGGTTTAGTAGTTCAGGGTTGGTCCATTGATTCAACTCATCGCGAAAAGAAACGTAAATATCTTCTTTGTATTCATTTGTCTCCGGGTCAACAATTTGACTGTTTGTGGAGTCGGGGCGAAGTCGTCTGCTGGTGAAAAACATCGAACTTTCGTCAATCGAAAGCACCGGACTGAAATCGTTCGCACTGCTATTGATCACTGGCCCCACGTTGGTGATGACGTATTGTTTCGGGTTGGCAACCTGGCGTTTCGCCTCTTCACACATTTCTATTTCACGTTGTGCGCGCTGGTACAACACGTGTTTTTGATTCAGCATTTTCAGCAGCTTGTTGTAGGTTTCGATGGCCGGATCAAGCTGGTAATTCAGGTGCTGCGCTTTTCCAAGATAGAAAAGTGCATCTACGGGAGCCCTTCTTTCTGTTGGATCAAAAGGGTCATAGCTTTTTGAAACTTTTTTTTGAGTAGCTACCTCGAGGTATTGTAACGCTTGGGGCTTTGACATTGCCGTCTGAAGATAGCTGTAACCAAGTTTGTAGTTGACATTTGCATTGTCAGGGTCTTGTGAAAGGAGGCTCTGCCACTCCTTGATCGCCTGGTACCACAATTTCTCCTCCATCAACCTGTTGGCTTCGACAAAACGGGCACTGAAATCCTTTGCCTTAGGCGGTTGAGGATTTTCCGCAGTACTTGCAATTAAGCAGGAAAGAATAAATGCCAAAAAAGTAACTCCTCTTTTCATTTGAATATCAATTTTTGAAGCTGGTATGTATCTGTTTCATTCGCATTTATACAGTACAGCCACATGGGAATCTGGTTGAAATAAAATTAGCGCAGCCAATATAAGTAAAAACAGGATTCTGAGCGATGGTAAATGACTCAAATTTTCCTATTTACGTCGAAAGACTCAAGATAATCAGCTACCCTTCTGACAAAACTACCGCCCAGCGCCCCATCTACAACCCTGTGGTCGTAGCTGTGTGACAGGAACATCATCTGCCTGATTGCGATTGCATCACCCTGTGGAGTTTCAATCACCGCAGGTTTCTTGCGGATAGCTCCAACGGCAAGAATAGCCGCCTGAGGCTGGTTGATTATTGGGGTGCCCATTACATTCCCAAAGGTACCGACATTGGTCAGCGTGTAAGTACCTCCCTGAATATCGTCGGGAGAGAGTTTGTTATTTCTCGCTCGATCCGCGAGATCATTCACCTTTTTGGCAAGTCCGACTAAGTTCAACTGATCTGCATTTCTAATGACAGGAACAATCAGGTTGCCGTTGGGCAATGCTGTTGCCATACCGATATTAATGTCACTTCGTTTAATGATTCTTGAACCATCCACCGATACATTGACACCCGGAAAATCCTTGATTGCTCTTGCTACTGCTTCAATGAAAATGGGAGTAAATGTCAATCTGGTCTTTTCATTTCTCTCGAACGCCTCCTTTACTTTTTCCCTCCACATCACAATATGAGTGACATCGGCCTCCACATAACTAGTAACATGCGGAGAAGTGTGCTTGCTCATCACCATGTGATCGGCGATGAGTTTCCGCATCCGGTCCATTTCAATTATTTCATCGTTAGGGCCGACACTTACCGGCTGCTTAACTGCCGGCGCAGCCACAACAGAGGGGGCAACAGCAGCCTCAGTTACCTTTCCCGCAATACTTCCATTGGATGCAGTTACAACATCTCTTTTTCCTCTGTTTTCAACATAGGATAAAATATCGGATTTAGTAACCCTTCCTCCCAGACCTGTTCCGCTGATGCTCTCTAACTCAGACATTACTATTCCTTCCGCCTTCGCAATATTTCGAACTAATGGTGAATAAAATTTTCCTGAAGAGCCTTCTTTCAGTACCTCAGCAGCCGGCGATGGATGCTGCACAGCAACGGGCAGAGCACCCACGTGAGGGGTGGCCTTTTCAGCCGGAGGCGGAGTAACGGACTCTTGTTTTGCCACTACCGTGGTTGTTCCCACTCCTATCAAGGCAATCGGTTGGCCTACCTGCACTACCTCTCCCTCTTTGACGAGGCATTTCAGCAGAATGCCGTCTTCTGGGGAAGGCACTTCGCTGTCCACCTTATCAGTGGCAATCTCAATTACTGCCTCATCGGCCTTTAGTACGTCTCCTTCATTTTTCACCCATTTGATGATGGTCGCTTCAGCGACGCTCTCACCCATTTTTGGCAACAACAGTTCTATCTGTGACATGCTTGGAAGTGTGCATTTATGCTGTGTGCAAATGTATGGATTTCCCTGTGCTAATCCGCATCGGCTTTTAAGAACACTAAGCTCCAGAAGCAGAAAAAGACAATGCCCGCCTGGACTTCGAGAAAAGATTCAAACAAAAAATTAAACACACACAGAATGATAAACCCTCGAAAAAAAAGATTTCCGGAAGCTCTTGCGCTTTTCCAAAGAATCCATAAAAAAGCTGTCAAAAGAAAAAGTCCGGCCCATCCGGTTTCAGCCCCTGTCTGAAGAAATTGATTATGCGCATTCAATTCTTTTTTAGCTGCCTTTTCTTCTCCCTTGGCCTCATAAATCTTAACGAGTTCTGGCGTTACATTTCCTGTTCCTACACCGAGCGGATGAGTACTCAACAATTCCCAAGCTGCGGTCATGGTGACTTTTCTAAGGCCAGTGCTGGAAACCGCCCCCTTATGATCGGCTATGGTATCCGAAACATGAGCGGCATTATCTACTGCCTCTCTGATACGTCCTAATGTATAAGGAAGAAAAAATATAGATGCTGAAAAAACGCTGAGTACCACAACAGAATTGATGGCAGCATTTTTCAACCGCAGCCTGTTATGTCGCTCCGACCATATCCAGACAGCAATTACAATCGGAACAGAAAGTATTCCTGCCCTCGAAGCAAGCATGGTGATGTAAACAGTAAGAATGGAGGCGATAACCCAATGAATGATTGTACTTCCATATATATGGCGCATCTGCCCGGCGCGAATAAACATCCACAACAATGCCATACACTGGTAAACCGCCATATAGGTGGGGTGAAAATAAATACCCAATTTCGAGTAGGAAAGATGAGTCCAGTCTGCAGTGGCAACGCTCATGTATATCCCGTAGCAAATAGAAAATACCATGAATAGCAAAGCCCCTGTGCTAAAGGCATCGGCAATTTTCTGAACGTGGTGCACCTTGATACGTGGCAACACAAGCGCCAGCAGGGGAAATGCAATAAAAGAAGCCTTGATTTCCATTTCAGTCCAGGCATCCCGAGGAAAGCGGGTAAGACTGATTCCGGCCAAGTGTAGTAAATACAATGACATGAGCAGAAACAGCGGGAAAATCTCGCTTTCTCGATACAACTTGCGATCTCTCACCGATTTAATAATGGCTACAACAGCACTTGAAATAATCAAAAACGGGATAATGCGCTTATGAAGCGGAATAAAAAAAGCAAGTGTTACCAACAGATTATATTGCCAGTCGGTAGTGGATATATAGGATCTCCATTTCATATCCGCGCCATCGCTGTTTTTATTCTTTCCAACTGGTAAGTATGATGCTGAATATGGTTGGCGAGGAGTTCCATTGTCTGGAAAAGATTGACTGGGCCGGCAATAGGTTGACGAAAAATCTGACGATGGTAAAAACTTTCATCGAGTGAATAGATAAAAAATCTCAGCTCATCGCGTACCGACTGCCAGTCGAACATCATAAAATCACGCGATAGTGAACTCACAGGGTCGGGCAAGACTGAAGGAGCCTTGAACCGTTCCGTCGAAACAAGCCTTGCATTGAGTTTCCTGCCGGCAGCGCCGTGCTCATCCTCTGCCAGTGGAATGTTTTGCCACCCGCCCGATGTCTTTTTCTTCATATAATGCAGGGTTCCCCGCTCACTGATAATGATATGTTCCATCACCTGGAGAGCCGACCAAGAACCGGATTCATGGAACTCTAATTGTTCGGTACTCCAGTTGTCAATCATAGACAGGAATTTGCGTCTTGCCGTTTCCATCCTGTCCCAATGAAGATCAATGCGGTTTTCCATCTTATAATATTCTGCTAATGTAATTGCGATTTACCGATACAAATCGAGCGGGGTTATTTTTGCTGCATGAACCTGAACTGGCACTACCGTATGTGGAATGAACTGACGAGGGATGAACTTTATGCCTGCCTTGTCCTGCGCATTGAAGTTTTTGTTATAGAACAGTGCTGCCCCTATATGGACACAGATGATAAAGACAAATCATCAGATCACCTTTTCTGTACAGATGCTACTGGCAAGGTACTGGCCTACCTGCGCATAGTACATCCTGGCATTTCGTTTACCGAATGTTCGATCGGCAGGGTAGTAAACCATTCATCTATTCGCGGAACAGGTATTGGTAGAGAACTTATGAGGCGGGGAATTCATGCGATTGAACAAAAATGGGGCGCTTCTGCGGTGCGTATTTCTGCTCAACTTTACCTTCAGCAGTTCTATGAAAGTTTCGGATTTGTGAAATGCAGCGAAATCTATGATGAGGATGGCCTTCCGCATATTCAGATGCTGCGCCCGCTGGGAGCATAACAACTTACAACAAAAGTCCCATCATATTAGCAACGAAACGGTGCCTGAAACGGAATTGATAAAATCAATGCGATCTTTGCAGTGATGAATTACCTGTCAGTAGAAAATTTAAGCAAATCATTCGGGATTAATCAGCTCTTTACCGGGCTGTCATTTGGAATTGAAAAGGGGCAAAAAGTCGCATTAGTAGCCCGCAACGGAGCGGGCAAGTCAACGCTGATGCGGATACTTACCGGAAAAGAAACCCCTGATAACGGTCTGGTCGTTTTTAATAAAGAAGTGCGCACAGGATACCTTTCACAGGAACATGATCTCGACGAAAATAAAACTATACTTGAAAATATTTTTTCGGCAGACAATGCAATGACACGCGCTATTGCGATGTACGAAAAAGCACTTGAAAACGGAAGCGGATTGCAAAAAGCCCACGACGAGATGGAGCATACCAATGCGTGGGCTTACGAAACAATTGCCAAGCAGATCCTTGGAGGACTTGACATTCACGATTTTGACCGGATGGTCTGTAGTCTGAGCGGGGGGCAGAAAAGACGGGTAGCACTCGCAAAAGTACTGATCGAAGCCCCTGATCTTGTCTTTCTCGATGAGCCGACCAATCACCTCGACCTCGACATGATTGAATGGCTCGAAGAATTTCTCTCGCGCTCCAGCATGACGATTTTTATGATAACGCACGATCGTTATTTCCTCGAAAATATCACCGACGAAATACTCGAACTCGAAAACCAATCTATCTACCGTTACAAAGGGAATTTCTCTTACTACCTTGAAAAAAAAGCTGAGAGGGAAATGCTTGAAGAAACTGTGCGCGATAAGCAGGAGAATCTTTTCAAACGCGAACTGGAATGGGCAAGAAAAATGCCGAGAGCCAGGTCAACGAAAAGCAAGAGCAGAATGGACAGTTTTTATGATCTAAAGAAAACGTTGAGTCGTCGAATAGACGACAGCACACTTGAGCTCGAAATAAATATCAGCCGGCTTGGCAGCAAGGTCGTCGAAATGCATAAGGTAAAAAAAACATTTGGAAATACTGTTGTGCTGAATGGTTTTGACTATGTATTCAGGACGGGAGAAAAAGTTGGAATTGTAGGGAAAAATGGCGCTGGAAAAACTACTTTCCTGAATTTGATCGTTCAGGAGATTCAGCCCGACGCAGGCAAAGTTCAGGTGGGCGATACTGTCGTGTTTGGTTACTATACACAACATGGCATAGTGCTAAAAGAAGGGCAGAGAGTCATAGAAGCGGTACGTGAAGTTGCCGATTTTATTCCGCTGGCGAAAGGAAAAACGATCACTGCTGCCCAAATGCTCGAACGGTTTATGTTTCCCCGTCAGATGCATTTCAATTACGTAGAAAGGTTGAGCGGCGGAGAAAAAAAGCGTCTTCAACTCTTATTGTTATTGATGAAAAATCCCAACTTCATGATCCTTGACGAGCCGACCAACGATCTCGATATTTTTTCTCTCGCCGCTCTTGAAGAATACCTTCTCCATTATCCGGGCTGCCTTATGATTGTTAGTCACGATCGCTATTTTATGGATAAATTGGTGGATCACTTGCTGGTACTCGATGGGAAAGGAAATGTCAGAGATATTATTGGTTCCTATGCCATATATCGCGAGGCTCAGGAAAAAGAGACCGCTTTGCAAAAACAAAAAGAAGCCGCAGAGGAAAAAAATATCCCGGTTAGTTCCAATCAGCACGAGGCTGCAAAAGGGCAGAAAAAAATTTCTTTCAAAGAGAAATATGAATTTGAGCAGTTAGAAAAAGATATTCCTTTACTTGAAGCCGAAAAAAAAGAACTCGAAAAAAAGCTTCATCTTGCCTCCAGCGATCATACAGAACTGATACGCATTACTGACCGGCTTGGCGAGTTGGTGAACCTGCTCGACGAAAAGTCAATGCGATGGCTCGAACTTAGTGAACTGGCAGGGTAGTAATGCTTTCCTCATTGTCGCCCAGACTCACTATTATAGCATTCCCAGAAGGAAGCGATGAATGGTCAATTATTCCGGTAGTATTCTTCAACGCTCTCGATCAGACGGATCTTCGTCTTTTCATCAAGAAAACTTGCGCGGAAAGAATTTTTTGCCAAATCACAAACATCTTTCTTTGAAAGATCAAGTACCTCGGCGAGTCTCAAAAAATTTTCGTTGACATACCCGCCAAAATACGCGGGGTCGTCAGAATTGATGGTAAGTAAAAGTCCTTTACCCATCATTTTGCGCAAAGGGTAATCGCTCAGATTGCTGATTACTTTGAGTTCAAGATTTGACAGTGGGCATAGAGTCAATGGTATCTGCCGATTAGCCAGTTCACTCACTAATTGTTCATCTTCAAGGCAGCGGTTACCATGATCTATTCTCACGACATTCAAGAGCCTCAATGCTTCCCAGATATACTCTGAAGGTCCCTCCTCCCCTGCATGAGCTACCGTATGGAAACCAAGTTCTGCCGCCTTTTTATATACACGCTGAAATTTAGAGGGCGGATGCCCTACTTCCGAAGAATCAAGCCCAACAGCAGTAATCCAGTCTTTGTATGGCATCGCCTGTTCAAGCGTATTGAAAGCCTCTTCTTCCGAAAGATGCCGCAAAAACGACATAATCAGCTTATAGCTGATACCGAGATGAGTCCTGCCGTCTTCCAGCGCTTTGTGAATACCGGTGATAACTGTGCCAAATAGAATTCCACGATCAGTATGTGTTTGCGGATCAAAAAACACCTCAGTGTGTTTGAGATTTTGAGAATGTACTTTTTTTAAATAGGCATAGGTGAGATCGTAAAAATCTCTTTCTTCAAGCAGCACACCGGCACCGGCATAATAAATATCGAGGAACTCCTGAAGATTATTGAATTTATACGCCTCTCTCACCTCCTCTACGCTGTTGTATTTGATCTTTTTATTGTTGCGTTTTGCAATTTCAAACATCAACTCCGGTTCAAAAGTTCCCTCAATATGAAGGTGAAGTTCTGCCTTAGGAATACCAGTAATAAATTTTTCAATCGAAGTCGCTGCCATAATAAATAGTAAAATAGTTCGCCGCTATTAACCACCCTGATTTCAAGGTGAGGGGCAAATATAATTAAATACTCAATTTTCATAAGTCCTCATCAGTACACTCTGGCAGCTTGTATCATCCTGTCCGCATTCTTCCCTGAAAGCTGCCACGTGAGACAACGCACACTTCCTCCCATCGGGCACACACCTTCAGCGGGCACAGTAATAATATTCTTGTTCGTGTTTGCAGAGATAAGAGCGGGCAGCACATCATCCAATGGCATTCCAAAAAGGGGAATATAGATATTTTGAAAAGTAACCGTTGCATTTAAATGAATTCCACACGCGGAAGAAAATCCCTCCCACGCGCCGGGAGTACTCTCTGCGTATTCTACCGTCACTTCAATAATTGAAGTGGAAGGAAAAGAGTTTTGCAATTCCGTAATGATTGAATCGCGGAACGATGGATAGGCACTGTAATCATTGACAAATAGAGTATCGCCTCCACCCCACATTACCATACCATCGGCGTGGGCCAACACTTCATCATCAGGTCTCAGAATAGCAACCTCCGATGCGTTCAGCAATGTCATCAGCACTTGCTTTCCTTCTTCATATTCAAGATTGTTATCATCGAGAAATCGTTCGGTCGTGATCACCTTTCCTGCATAATTATCAACTATGTTTCCTCCATCAAGAAAGTAGCTGCTAAGACTCCTTTCGATTCCATATTGATCTGCCATCGTGCTGAAACTCGCCTGCACCTCTTCACTCTCTTGCTGCAACATACTGGCCCAAGTATAGCGAAACTGAACCGGGTGCAGAGGATTAACAGTAGTAAAATCGCGCATCCAGATGTCGTACACATCAGCAGTCAGCAATACGTCATCAGGTAATAATCCGGAATAGTAAGGCAGGGTGTACTGATCTGTAATCACAACCACATTATCATGCCCCATAATTGCTTTGGCATATTGAATCTGAAATTGGACAATAGACTCAAACGCAGGTTCATAGTATGGTTCATACACTGAGGGCGCGGACAATACCAGCAGCATCCGCTCCGGAGAAGAAATATTGGTGAAAATAGAAGATGAGGCATTTTCATTTGTATCCACTCTCCTGCATGAAATGAGCAGCAGAATAATGATGGAGAATATGAACCATTCTTTTTTCATCTTTTAGATATGGAAAGTGTTAGAGCATGAAAGTTAAATGCAATGTACAGTAGAGATATTCCCTACTCTACCAACTTTTCCGCACCAGGTTTAAAATAATATTTCAATCCAGAACTGAAAGAATAACAAATATTGTCAATTCTGATTCCATAGCTTGACTTTGTTGGCTTAGTATCGAGGAGACTTTGAAAATCAACCTGTCGCTGAATATCTACGCTTACTCCCCAGTTTTTCATTCTATATTCGAAACCGATACTGTAATTTATTCCCCAGATAAAATGGCGAAATTTATCTTCAAAGGAAGTGTAGCTCATATCAGACTGGTAGGCAAGCAATCGTTCCATTCTGGGCCCCAGCATTGCACAGGCAGATAAATTTCCTTTCTCATGTCTTACTTTTAACATCGGGCATACAGAAATAAAATGAAACCGGTTATAGTAATTGACAAACTCCCCGTTGCCAACAGAGCCGGTACCGGCGGTCTGCTCTATCTCCTCTTTACTTCCCTTTTGTGTGTAAGCAATATCAACGGCAAACGAGAGGTATCTTCCTCTCCATGCTTCAGAGATTACTGCTGTATAAAAACCGCTCCTGAATTTTTTTTCAGAAAATGTATGGATGGAGCTGTAAAACCATTTTTGAGTTGCAATGCTAAGCCCTGCTTTTAACCCTGTGCTGTAAATGATCTGTGTTGATGCCGGAATTCCTGCCATCAAAGAAAAAAATAAAATGAATATTTTCATTATCATTTCCTTATGGTAAAATTTACATCCATTCGGTTCTGTTACATTAAGAATAATAGAATAGAGAAACTATACTGAACAACCCTGTTTCAGAAAGAGGAGTATTCCAGAATAGATATTTTTTTTCATTATCTACTTCCTTACAGCGGCAGCTTCTCTTGTCGCAAGAATATAATGTTCCAGTGTGATTTTTTCTGCCTCTGAGAGACGCGCCTTAGGTGCCATACTGGCAATAGACTTTATCCAATCCTGTTCAGACATAGAGGGAATATCCTTCAGGTCATGGCATTTACTGCATCGGGAAGTATAAATTGTATAGCCATCTTCGAGTGATTGGGCGGTGCTTTCTGGCCAGC
>JADLBA010000055.1 GCA_020848015.1 Crocinitomicaceae bacterium
TATTAAGGTCACCTCTAAAAATTGCTCTTCGTCAGAGCGGTTATTTCATACAAATCTAAGGTATCAGATAGCTAAATGATACCCCCCTTCTTTTTTTTAATGCGCTTATAAACAGCACGATAAGTCGGAGGATCGTTCGCTATCGGGCATAGTTATCCCATCGCGGTTACCATCACCTTAAGCTGGACGCATCGTGATACCCTATACCTCATCAAGCCCTAAATTTTAGGTGTAGTGCCTACACAAATTTGTAACTCATTGATATTGCTCGCATCAATCGTTTTTATTGGTGAAGTCAGGCGGACGCACCATCCTTTTTATTTCATTCAACAAGTCGGTTGTGCAATCTTGGATACTGTCGTAACGATAGTATGGATTTTCTGTTTGAGGCCATAGAAATACTCGAACAGCATTTTTCTGAAATGTAGAAAATTCAAGTGGCCGGGTATTTTGAACGGATTCTTTCATACAGTCATTGCTGCGGCATTCCAAACTTAGGGACATGAATTTTAACATTGCGCCCCCACCCGCACATCTGTTTATTACCTTTGCTCCCACACAATGCATCATGCCTTTCTATCATCAACTGGGATCCATTCCCGACAAACGACATACGATCTTCAATAAACCGGATGGTTCGCTGTATTACGAGCAGCTTTTCGGTGCCGAAGGTTTTCATGGGATGTCGTCGCTGCTCTATCATGTTCATCGCCCGACGATGATTCGGGGAGTGGGCAAAGAGGTGGACACAACTCCCAAAGCCGCTGTAAGTCGAAATATCTCACCACGAATGTTACAGGGTTTTAACATCGCGCCCAAAGGCGATTTTCTCGAAAGCCGAACGGTCGTTCTGTTTAACAATGATGTCAATATCGCCCTTGCGGCACCACAGAAAAGCACGACTGATTATTTTTATAAAAATGCAGATGCTGACGAGTTGATCTTTGTTCATCAAGGGGAGGGCACATTGCGCACTCTCTTTGGCAATATCGAATTTTCTTATGGTGATTACCTCGTCATTCCGCGGGGTATTATTTACCAGTTGGAGATGAAAACCACCGACAACCGTTTTTTTATTGTCGAAAGTTTCAGTCCGGTGCTGACACCTAAAGGATACCGCAATGAGTTTGGGCAATTGCTCGAACATTCTCCTTTTTGTGAAAGAGATCTTCGCCGGCCATCGAGATTAGAAACGCACGATGAAAAAGGAGATTTCCTGATAAAAATCCGGAAGCAGAATGTGCTCCATGATGTCATTTATGCTTCACATCCCTTTGATGTGATTGGATGGGACGGATACAATTATCCATACGCATTTTCTATCCATAATTTTGAGCCGATTACCGGGCGTGTTCACCAGCCGCCTCCCGTGCACCAAACTTTTGAAGCACACAATTTAGTCGTGTGTTCTTTTTGTCCGAGGTTATATGATTACCATCCGAGGGCTATCCCCGCTCCCTACAATCACAGCAACATTGATTCGGATGAGGTGGTGTATTATGTCGAAGGTGATTTTATGAGCCGTAACCACGTGGACAAGGGATATATTTCACTTCATCCCGGAGGCATTACCCATGGGCCGCATCCAGGAGCGTATGAGAGGAGTATCGGACAAAAAGAAACAAAAGAACTTGCGGTGATGGTGGATACTTTTCGCCCTCTGATGCTGACACAGACTGCACTAGACATTGCCGATGATACATATCCCCAGTCTTGGCTCGAATAATTTCAATAAAAATAATATTGTGATGATTACAGACACTACCTCACTTCACCTCGAAAAAATTGTTCCGGAAGCGGAAGATTTTTTGCCCTTGCTCGGCACCGATTATGTAGAGCTTTATGTTGGAAATGCGAAGCAGGCAGCTCTCTATTACATGAGTGCCTGGGGTTTTCAACCGTTGGCATACTCCGGTCTCGAAACCGGATCAAAAGATAAAGTATCCTACGTGCTTATCCAAGATAAGATACGGCTGGTGCTGACTTCACCGCTGAAACCCGGAGGGCCGATAAACGAACATATCAATAAGCATGGAGATGGGGTGAAAGTGATTGCACTCTGGGTGGACGATGCAGCCAAGAGTTGGAAAGAAACAACTAACCGCGGCGGGCAGAGTTTTATGGAGCCTACAACATTGAACGATGCTAACGGTGAAGTAGTGATCAGTGCGATTCATACTTATGGAGAAACGCTGCATTATTTTGTAGAGCGCGGCAATTATTCGGGACCGTTTTTACCGGGCTATAAAGAGTGGAATCCACATTACAGAACAGAGCCAACCGGTTTGAAGTTTGTGGATCACATGGTCGGCAATGTAGGGTGGAACGAGATGAACAAGTGGGTGGAGTTCTATTCTAAAGTGATGGGCTTTGCCCAATTAGTGAGTTTTGACGACAATGACATCAGCACCGAATACACCGCATTGATGAGTAAGGTGATGAGTAATGGCAACGGACGGATCAAATTTCCAATCAATGAGCCTGCTGAAGGAAGGAAAAAAAGTCAGATCGAAGAATTTATTGATTTTTACAATGGGTCGGGAGTGCAGCACATTGCAGTGGCGACAGACAACATTTTTGAAACTGTCACTGCGCTTAAAAAACGCGGTGTTGAATTTCTTTACGTTCCGGACAATTATTATGAAACTGTGTTGGACAGGGTAGGTGAGATAGACGAAGATATTAAAAGCCTGAAAGAACTTGGCGTACTCGTGGATCGTGACGATGAAGGCTACCTGCTACAACTCTTTACGAAACCGGTACTCGATCGCCCGACGATGTTTTTTGAGATCATCCAGCGCAAAGGAGCAAAGAGTTTTGGAAAAGGGAATTTCAAAGCGCTGTTTGAAGCGATAGAAAGGGAGCAGGCAATAAGAGGCACTCTGTAAATCAGTGTGGGAGCGAGTTGTGGTTCCGCTCTCACTTATACACTGTTAGTCTGTTGTGTATATTTATTACCAGAATATCACGACCTTGCCGTTGGCTCCGTTTCCGCTTTTGAAATATAGAATTTAGTAGTCCCAACTTATTCTGCAAGTTGTTCCTGTGTCATCCCCATTTCAACACGAGTGTCGTGAATCAAAGCACCAATTTTAAATGCTTCATATCCTGACTCAAGTTCGTCGCGTTCTTTTGCCCCACGTTTGCCATAGTTTTTTTCTTTGAACTCTTCCAGAGTCATTAAGTTTTTATTTTTTTCGCGTTCATATTCTGTTTTTATTTTAGTGCTATCTCAATTTCTTTCTTAGGAGCTACAGAATCAGTAGCAAACAATAAGCACAAAACGGGAGGGCCACATAATCAAAGAGCAATAAAAAGTCTATGGAAATACTTTTCTCCCGAACTCTTTAAAAATCTTTGTTATACTGAAATAAGCTTACCAGGAAATAATCACCGAGCCATTTCCTGCCTGAAACCCGGCAGCGTTGGTCTGATTCGTGCCGCCATTGTATGATCCAGCACCGCCACCTGCTCCACCACCTGGAAAGTCAGGATTATTTCCTCCGCCTCCGCCATTATATCCACCACCTCCGCCACCTGCGCCACTGGCGCTTGACCCGCCACCACCGTATCCGCCGGTTGCTCCGAATGCATAACCATCACCGCCTGCTGCACCTGCAAGTGGATTTGTTCCTCCTTTTCCATTTCCTCCACATCCGCTTCCGCCTCCGTTACCACCGGAACCAAACCATCCGGCACCGCCACCGGCAGCTCCACATGTTTGACCAGATCCACCACTTCCACCGGTACCACCGCTTCCTCCGCTCGCACTGTTTGCCGAAGCGGTAGGACTCGTAGTATCTGACCCAGGGGCTCCGTCTCCAAGACAGCTTGTGCCACCCCCGCCTCCTGCTGCAATCAGCAAAGTATTGCCTATTGAGCTGTTCCATACATAAGAACCGCCACCGCCGCTACCTGCAGTATATCCGCCTCCGATGGTCTGGAAGTTGCTGCCCTGGGCTCCTACTACAATGCTCAATTGGTCGCCGGGTGTAACTGAAAATGTTCCTGAAATTCTTGCACCTTTTCCACCGCTGCGAGCAGGACAATTTCCGCTGTTTCCGCCTTGTGCACCGTATGCATCAATAGTAATGCTATACACGCACGGAGGAATGGTGAGTGTTTCAACGCTGCTGGTAACGTCGAATGTTTGCGA
This sequence comes from Crocinitomicaceae bacterium, assembly GCA_020848015.1. GTDB lineage: Bacteria > Bacteroidota > Bacteroidia > Flavobacteriales_D > Sanyastnellaceae > JADLBA01. The sequence goes on from JADLBA010000055.1 coordinate 4,157, forward strand.
TCCGCCGCCTCCGCCATTGAGAGTGACGGAAAGGCCCGAAGTGCTACTGGTTCCGCATACATTGCCTGCGGTAACGCTCACATTGCCAGATGTGTTTCCGAATGCAACAATGATGGATGTTGTGCCCTGGCCGTCGGTTATGCTGGCGCCGACAGGTACTGACCATGTATACGTAGTAGCATCAGTTACTGCAGCAATTGAATATGTATTGCCGGAGGAGTTTGCACAAACGCTGGAATTGCCGGTGATCACTCCAGGTGCCGCTGGGCTTGCGGGGTTGACACCTACAATGAGACCTGCCGGGGCGCTTGTTCCGCAATTGCTCACTGCGGATACGCTCACTGCCCCCGAAGTCGAACCAAAATCTACTGTGATGGAAGTAGTGCCTTGCCCCGCCGTAATGGTCGCTCCGGAAGGAACGGTCCAGTTGTATGAATCGGCGTTAGGAACTGCATTGATCGAATAGGTCAGTCCCTGCTCGCCGGGACAAGCCGCATTAGGCCCGGTAACAATATCGGGAGCTATGGGAACTACGCATCCGGGACAGGAAATAATATTCCAGTCATTGAGCACATATGCTTCGAAACACTTGGTAGTTGTATTGAAGATCATAAGGCCCTCAGCTGGTGATTGGATGGCCTCGCGCTGTACGGTAGTCAGCCGCGGAATAAGAACTCCCTTGTCTACAAAATTAATATCAAGTCCGGCCGAGGGATCGGGAGCGCCTCCTCCAGGGCTTACACTTACACCTTGTGCATGTATGTTGTAGATTCCAGCAGACATTATCAAGGCAAATAATAATAGCGTAATTTTTTTAGTCATATTAATCGAGAATCATTACTGACCGACTAAAATAAATATAAAGAGGCGAGTTTTCACTTGCCTCTTTAATTTTTCATATTTTGGTTTCTGAACAAACAAAAAATATGAAGGTTAAAGATACACATTTAGTCGGTCAGCCGATATTTAAACAGTTAATAAATTTCATTCCGAGAGAAAAAATTGAGGCACTGATTCACCGCCACCAATCAGACCGTTATTACAAATCCTTTTCATCCTGGACACAGTTGGTAAGTATGCTTTTCGGGATATTGAGCCGCTGCGATTCGTCAGGCGAAGTAACCGATGGGATGAGGGCTTTGGAGGGTAAATTAAATCATTTAGGAATGGAATCTTCGCCTGCCAAAAGCACTTTTGGCGATGGGTTACGCAAAAGGGATAATGCTTTCTTTCAGGAAATTTACTTTATGCTTTTAGAACATTTTAAGCCGCTTTTGTCGGTCAGCCGCGTAGAAAAGGTGTCGTTTGAAAAGTTGTTTATCTTTGATAGCACCACTATTCGCTTGTTTTCTGATGTGATGAAAGGCGTGGGAAGAAATCCCAAAAACGAGGGCAAAAAGAAAGGTGGACTGAAAGTTCATATGCTGGTAGATGCACATTCCGATACGCCTGCATTTGTCCGCATCAGCGAAGCTAAAAGCCACGATAAAAATTTTATCAAGTATTTATCGCTTCCTGCTCACAGTATGATTGTCTTCGACAGGGCATATAATCACTACCATCAGTTTGCAAAATTTACTCAAAACCAGATTTCGTTTGTGTGCAGACTCAAGAAAAATGCAGTTTATACGGTAGAAGAAGAAATGTTTTCACAAGTGCTGAACGAGAACCAAACAGGAGTTTTTAAAGAAGAAGGTATTCATTTGACCTACAAAACTGGCAAACAAAACAATCCTTTATGTCTGCGAAAAGTGAGTTACAGAGATGAAAAAGGACGTATTTATGAGTTCATTACTAACAATTTTGAAATCTCAAAAGAAGAGGTTGCCCACATCTACAAATTGCGCTGGACTATTGAGCTTCTTTTCAAGAAAATGAAACAAAATTTTCAACTGCATTACTTCTATTCAGACACTGAAAATGGTATCAAAACACAGATTTGGTGTACACTTATCGCTCATTTACTGCTGATGGTTTTAAAAACCAAATCAAAAACACTGAAAGCATTTTCTACCGTGGCGGCACTTATCAGAATACATATCATCAGCAATCTTGAATTATTTTGGTTGATAGAAAATTGTCGGAGAACTTATCAAAAACGCAATATAAACCGAAACAAACCACCTTGTTTCAAACCTGTTTGTTCTAAAAATGAGGGGGTAGCTTTTTGAAAACAAAAAATACCAATTGAATATCAATTGGTTAAAGTTTGTTTTTGAATTATTCTAATCATTGTCGGTTGATAGTGCAAAATAATATTAAAATATGGAACTCAGGGAATATTTAACCGCCACTTATTCAAAGCTGTTAGACCCCGTACTCAAGGGAATAGGACAAATAATGCTGAGAGAAAGTACGGTTTCCGGATTGCTCATACTATCCGGAATATTTTACGGCTCTGTTTCAGTAGGTATTGCAGTAATTATATCCTCCGCTTGTGGAACCATCACGGCCTTATTGTTCAAATTCAACAAAGCTGACATTAACAAAGGGTTATATGGCTTCAGCGCGGCATTGGTTGGGGCAGGGGTTATAACATTTTTCAAGCCTGACGCAGCAATTTGGTTTTGCATAGTAACCGGCTCTGTAATCGCTGCACTAATACAACACTTTTTCCTCAAAAGAAACCTCCCTGTTTTCACTTTACCTTTTGTTCTGGCTACATGGATTATCTACTATTTATTAAAATATTACTATCCGGATGCGGCGCAAAGTGCGGTGGCAAGCATACCAGCAACAGTAAACAACTTTGATTTTGCATTAAAATCATTCGGGCAGGTAATTTTCCAAAACAATTCAATATCCGGGGTACTATTTTTTTTGGCGGTATTTATAGTATCTCCAATTTCAGCATTATACGGGCTTTCGAGTGCAATTTTTGCAGCAATTATTTCACCGTTGTTTCCCTTTTCTTCAATTGACATGAACAATGGTTTGTTGGGTTTTAATGTGGTATTATGTGCAATTGTATTTGCCGGAACTCATATCAAAGATAGTATCTGGGTCATAGTGTCCTGTGCGTTATCGCTTCTTTTTACCTTTGTATTATTGAAATATGAAATTGTCCAACTTACCTTTCCTTTTGCAATTTCATCTTTTATCATCAGTATGGTAAAAAAGAATTTTGTTTCAATAAAAATATGAAAAAATGATATAATAGAATTTTAAAAATGAAGGAATTAATTCTGGATATTTGAAAATATAGGACATCCCGATCAAAAAATAATTTGTATTGAATAAAAATGAGTTCCGTAACAATTATCCGTCTAAAAAATATTGTTATGACAGTATTGCTTTTGTCAAAGACAAAATCAATGATTGAACAATATAATTACATTTTTAATAAATTTTATGACCCAACTCAACATGGCCATTTTCACTTCATTTATATCCGCACGTTGCACCAGATAAGTTCAATGTAACAATTAAAGGTACGAAACCGGTTGACTAATTGAATCGAATACATTCCTCTATTAAATAGGACGACGGCATCTCACATAAATTTTGCAGGAGTTGCGGTGGTCAGCACAGATAATATAAATGGTAGATGCAGAAAATCTTAATTATTTGATAAAACCTGTAACTTCAGTAGTCTAATTCATCGTCCCGTATTTTTCTTTGCGCCCTGATGACGAGAGCTCTTGCTCATACCGCCCTTGCCCTTGTCGCTACGATCTATGGAGCCAATTTCATCATAGTGAAATCGGTTATGCCCGACCCTATCGGGCCAAATAGTTTTATTTTGATGCGGGTACTCGGTGCAGCGATCCTCTTCTGGTTGATAGCCTTTCGCCGCATTGAGATGCCGAGAAAGGCCGACCTTAGCAGATTTATTCTCTGTGGGCTGACAGGTGTTGCGGTCAATCAGCTTCTTTTTTTTAATGGGCTTGCACTGACCTCCCCCATCAACGGCGCCATTATTATGACAAGCAACCCCATCCTCGTCATGATTATATCATCAGTGATGTTCGGTTACACCATCAATGCGATGAAAATCACCGGTGTAATGCTTGGTGCAGCAGGTGCTGTTCTTCTATTATTGCAAAGTACCATAGACCATACACAAGCGAGTAGTACGCTGGGTGATTTTTACGTGTTAGTCAACTCCCTTTCGTATGCATTTTTCCTTGTATTGGTTAAGCCGCTCATGCGATCATACAAACCCATGACAGTAATTACGTGGGTATTTACCATCGGGCTGCTCGCTGTCGCGCCTTTCGGCAGGCTTGGACTCAGCAACATCAATTGGGAAGCTCTTACGGCATGGCAATGGTTCAGTATCTTTTTTGTGATCGTGTTTGTCACCTTCCTCACCTACCTGCTAAATATTATTGCACTGGCTGTCGTTACACCAACAACAGCCAGTGCCTATACCTATCTTCAACCTATACTTGCGGGTCTCTTTTCTTTTCTCTTCTCGATCTGGCTCGAAAAAGACTTCACCAGCGACATTACACCGGCAAAGATCGGATGTATGCTACTGATATTCGCTGGAGTGTATCTTGTCGGGCGTTCTGAATTAAAAGCCAAGGGTCAATCCTAACATAAAATTGCGGCCGGCCTGTGGATAGTAAAAACGTTCCGTGATGCGATCAGTGTAAATATAACTATAAGTATATCCGTTAGAGGCATATTGTTTATCCAGCACATTATTGACCCAACAATGTGCAATCACCTCTCTCGATTCTCCTTTTTTATATGTGTAGGTCAGTCTTGCATCGAGTGTCCCGTAGGCCGGAATTATCAAGTGATTATTTGATGTATTGTCCAAAAACTGTTTTCCCACATACTTTCCGGGAAGAGAAAAGCCGATCTCTTTGTTGGTGTCAGAACTGCTATCTTTTCCCTGCTTTTCGCGATGCCATATCTTAAATGAAATACCAGCAGCGGCAGTAAAAGCGGGAGAAAATGAGATGTCTGTATTATTATGCGTAATTCTAATTATATCAAAGCCATTCGTATAGTCGTAAATGACCTCATCGAAATGAAGAATCTTATTTCTGCTAAGGGTCAGATTACCATAAAAATTGAGCCGGCGAAGAGGTAACCAGCCGCCTTCCAGCTCAACTCCACGGCGGTAGCTCTGAGGAGCATTGGTGCGCAGCGGAGCCCCTACATCATTGAGTTCACCGGTAAGTACCAACTGATTTTTATATTCCATCAGATAAATGTTTGCATTGATAAACCAATTCTTTGATGCCCGCTGATAACCAGCTTCAATATCAACCATTTTTTCTGGAAGAGGTTTAGTGCCTTGTGCATCAACATAATCGTTGCGGTTTGGTTCTTTATTTCCAACTGCTACGGAAGCATAGCATCGCTCGCTCTTTCTTAAATGCCAATTGATTCCCGCCTTGGGGTTAAAGAAAATTAAGCGATCATTAATATTATATTTTCGGAGATCGTTGTCAAGTCCATAGGTAATGTAGGAGATGCGCCTCATCTGCATATCCACATATACATCCATTTTTTCTGTTGCACCGTAAATAGATTTCAGATAAATGTTTCCATCACGTTTAAGACTTTTCCCATCGTAATAATGATCTCCCGGCTGAACACTACCAGCATATTGCATCCATATCAACTCACCAAAGTGATTGCCGTGATATTCATTATAAGCAGCGCCAAGAGTAAGCAGCCATTTTCCGCTATTAAGCATCAGTGATCCCACTCCTCCATAAAAATGATTGTCGAGTCCTCTTCTTCGCACAAGGTCAGAGGAGGTAATAAGGGTCTGGGCATCGAGCAGGTAATTTCCATTGATATCTGTAATGCTGTCGCCGTCAATACCGGTTACTAATGACTGATAAATATCGAAGTCGCCGTTGGAAAACATTGTCGCATACTGTTGATTAACAGGGCTGCCATTTTCATCCATTGCATCGCTGTATAGTTGTGTCTGGTTAATCAGGATATTATTAAGTCCATACTCATTGAGCGACGCATTTTCTTTGTACTCTTCAAAATATCCTTTTCCTTTTGTATAGTGTCCGGCAATGTTGAGGTAGAGATTATCCTGAAGACTTCTCCGCAGGTGTAGCTGGTAATGATCCTGGCCATAATTATCTACCTGATTATCGTAAGTATAGAAATTATAGGTTCTTCCGGAATTTAGTAAATTATCTGTTTCTTTTTCCGAAAATGAATTTCTTTCGGCAAAAGAAAGAAGCGCATCATTGTCAGTTCCATCGAGTTTTTCTGCCGGCGTTCCATTCCACGATTGATAGGTGCTCTCCCTGCCACTGAAATTAGTGAATACAATTTTTGTTTTTTCATCCAGATAAGAGGCTGCGAGATAATAGGATGTAAGGTCTGAAGAAGCCCTGTCAATATAGCCGTCAGAGTGAATTCGGGACAGCCGCCCTTCGAGTACAAAATGATTTTCGATCAGGCCTGTCCCAAATTGAACATTGTTTTTGTATGTATCAAAAGAGCCATAGCCATTAGTAACCCGTAAGTAGGAATTGCGATTAGCATTATCTGTTTCCAGTTTAATGGATCCACCAAAAGAGGCTGCACCATTCGTACTGGTTCCAACTCCGCGCTGTATCTGCACATTGCTTGTCCCCGAAATAAAATCAGGAGTATTGACCCAAAATACCTGCTGACTTTCGGGATCATTCAGCGGAATGCCGTTGATCGTAACATTTATGCGGGAAGGATCACTTCCACGAATCCACATTCCAGTATAGCCGACACCATTTCCTGCATCAGAAGTAACAACAAGCGATGGTGTATAGCGAAGGACATAAGGAAGATCCTGTCCGCTATTCATCGGCTCAATTTGTTTTTTGGAAAGGTTATTAAAGGTCATTGGAGTTTTTTCATTTGCATAGGTTGCCTCAATTAGTAGCGGAGCAAAAGTTTTTCCCTGCAGGATACTATCTTGTGATAAAATGCTTTTTCCAGAAATATTCTCCAGCGAATCAGATTGCGCAATAGAAAATAAACTGCAGTTGGCAATAAAAAATGTAGATAAAATTCGCATAGTATTATTTTTTGTCAATCAATTTCACCTTCAAAGGGCGACAGGCGGCTTCATTAATTAACTGTTTCCCTTGGCGGCATTATCCGCCCAGGTTCCTGTCTGTACTTTTTTCAAAGCGACCAGACAAAGGGTATGATCTCAGTCTCATTGCAAAATGAAACACCCCTTGAGAAAATCGTGACAAATATAGATGGGGGTAGTTGAGTAGGCAAATGAAGAGTTGGTTTTTCTCCTTTCAGGAATGAGAAGACCGGAAGCAAGAGAAGCTTCCAGCTCATGATTCATATTATCGGTAAGGTGATCGTTCTTCCTGGTCTCCCAACATAGAAAGATAGCTATTGTACCGGCTCAATGCAAGTTCATCTCTTTCCAACGCAGCAATCACTGCACAACCCGGCTCACTGACGTGCTTGCAATTATTAAAGCGACACTCGGGTAACAGCCGGAAAAATTCGATAAAATAATGATGCAATTCATCCTTAGGAATATCAACAATTCCAAAACCTTTGATACCAGGGGTATCTACGACATATCCACCGAAAGGCAATTCATGCATTTCTGCAAAAGTGGTGGTGTGTTGTCCTTTCTGGCTTGCATCAGAAATTTCTCCGGTTCTCAGCTCTTTCTCCGGTATGAATTGATTGATTAACGATGATTTTCCTGTACCAGAATGACCAGAGAAAAGACACACCCTGTCTTTCATTCTTTCTTTCAATTCATCAAGCCCCATCAAGAGTGGAATGGAGGTCTGAATATAGTCATAACCAATTTCAGCATAGGTCTCGATGCATTCTGCCACACTGTCTAATTCATCTTCGGCATACTGATCCATTTTATGAAAAACGATGGTTACCGGAATACCGTAGGCTTCTGCAGTAACTAAGTATCGGTCAATAAAACCAGGAGTGGTTTGGGGTCGTTCAGTGGTAACCACAAGAAAGGCTCTGTCAATGTTAGCCGCAACAATTTGCGCTTCTTTGGAAAGGTTAACCGAGCGGCGGATGATATAATTTCTGCGTTCTTCAATTTGAACAATATTTCCTTTGTCTTCTCTCTCAGTTTCAAAAAAAACGCGATCACCTGCGGCAACTGGGTTGGTTGTTTGAAGCCCCTTCAATCTAAGTTTACCTCGAATCTGGCAATGGAACAACTGCCCATCTTCGGATTTTACATCGTACCATTTTCCGGTTGATTTTAATACGAGGCCCTTTTTCATTCAGGACAAAAAAAACATTTTTGCATTTTCTTCACAAAGCGCTTTCCAACATGATCAGTTTTTCTCTCACACTCAGTAACCGGGCAATAATCAATTCAGAATTTTTTTCCTGGTCGTTTTTTTTCAATGCATTTTTTGCACCTTCCAGAGTAAAGCCACGATCCTTTACAAGATGGTGACTTTTTCGAAAAAGATCAATATCTTTTTTATTGTACACCCTGTTTCCCCGGTTGTTTTTCCGTGGCTGCAATTGAGGAAATTCCTTTTCCCAGAAACGGATCAGTGAAGAATTCACTTCAAACATTTCTGCAACTTCCCCGATCGAATAGTAGAGCTTTTCAATTTCTCCGGTCTTAGTAGTCATTAAGGTTTTAAGTTTTAGTCAAATGACTGGTTGGCATTTGCTGCACGCTGAAGCAGGTCTTCGTATTGTTCAGGCGTAATATCGGTAAAAAAATAAAATGCGGGGTCAACTTTTTCTCCATTTTTTATCACTTCGTAGTGTAAGTGAGGCCCGGTAGAGGCACCTGTATTTCCGACATAGCCAATGATCTGGCCTCTTTTTACCTTTTCTCCGGGGCGAACATTGACACCGCTCATGTGCGCATACAGTGTTTCATACCCGTAACCGTGCTGAATCACGACATGATGGCCGTAGCCACTGAGTTTGCTATCCACCGCTTCAATAGAGCCATCTCCCGTGGCATACACCTCGGTACCTATTTCTGCTGTAAAGTCAAGTCCTGTGTGCAATTTGGCAATTTTATAGATCGGGTGGATGCGAATTCCGAAACCCGAAGCAATCCTTCTGAGATCAACGTTTGAAACAGGCTGAATGGCCGGGATAGACTTCAACATCTGATCCTGTGCCTGTGCAAGATCAAAAACCTCTTTATAAGATTTACTCTGTGCCACCATCATTCGTTCCAGCTTCCCAATGCGTTTTTTTGTTTCAATAATGCCCTCACTACTTTCATATCCCTTGAGACCTTTGTACCTGTCCACACCACCAATGCCACCATACCGCTGATGTTCA
>JADLBA010000056.1 GCA_020848015.1 Crocinitomicaceae bacterium
AGAATGATCAGCATCCTTCTGGACAGAGCAATGCGGTGGTGGGAGACTCACGGGTGGCAGCATGTGCGCCGGCAACAGGGTTGAGGAATCTCGAATGGAACAACGTAAAAGCACTGATTGAAACAGGGGGATCTATGTGGCAGGATCGCGCTAACAGCCGCGCTGCTTATGAGATTCCGAAAGGTGGTGGTGTATCCTCTATTTATGCCGGTGCGCTTTGGATGGGAGGAATTTCTCCCGACCAACAATTGAAGTTGGCAGCGGTAACGTTCCGATCTGCTGGTAATGATTACTGGCCTGGCCCATTGACCAATGATGGTTCAGCATCTGTAACAGAGGCTACCTGTACACAGTATGACCGCTTTTTTGTCAGCCTGAGACAGGATGCACAGCGCCACCGCCAATACTATGATTGTGTGCAAGCAGGAGATGATGATTGTATAGAGAACTATTCAATACCAGGATATTTCTATAATTACCCTGCGATTGGAAATACTGCTCTGGGGCAGGATCTCTATCTGGCTCCGTTTTATGATTATGACGGAGACCTTTTTTATGATCCTCAGAAAGGGGACTATCCTTTCTACGATTTTTATAGAGAAATCAATTGTGCTGAGCGTCAACGTGAGGATGTAGTACCATTGTATGGCGACCAGACCTATTACTGGATATTCAATGACAAGGGTAATGCCCACACGGAATCACAGGGTAATGCCATAGGGATGGAAATCAGGGCGCAGGCATTTGCATTTACCTCTAATGATGAGGTGAATAACATGACTTTTTACAATTATGTACTGATTAACCAAGGGACGCAGGAATTGACCCAGACTTATTTTGGTTCGTGGGTTGACTCGGATCTGGGATCTTCCATAGACGACTATGTGGGTTGCGATGTGCAGCGCGGACTCGGTTATTGCTATAATGGAGATGCCTTCGATGAACCAAGCGCTTCTTCTAAGGGGTATGGAAACAATCCTCCGGCGGTCGGTGTCGATTTCTTTGAAGGACCCTACCAGGATGAGGACGGATTGGATAACCCTCTGACCACTGATATTCTTCAGGCACAGGATTCATTAGGAATTCCATACAAGGGACTTGGAATTGGATACGGAGATGGAATTGTTGATAATGAACGTTTTGGTATGCGCCGTTTTGTTTATTACAATATAGGTGATAACCCGATCAATGGCGATCCGAAAGTTGCCCCTCACTACTATAATTTTATGAGGGGGAAATGGAAAAATGATCAGAGTATGCTGTACGGTGGAAATGGTATTAGCGGTCCTGGCGTGATTCAGGGTGTGTTTGCCGATTATATGTTTCCTGGCGATACTGATCCTGCACACTGGGGCACCAATGGTACTGTGGTTCCCGCGTGGTCAGAGGAGTCCAGTGGAAACCAGAAAGGAGACCGTCGCTTCATTCAGGCTGCGGGGCCTTTCACACTGAGTCCGGGCGACTACAACAATATCACTGTGGGTGTTGTATGGGCGCGTTCTGGAGGTGGTGTACCATTTGAATCAGTGCGGTTGCTGAGAGAATACGACGACAAAGCACAAGCTCTCTTTGATAATTGCTTTGAACTCGTTTCCGGCCCCGATGCGCCGGATGTGACAGTACAGGAGTTGAACCGCGAGATTATTCTGATGCTGAGCAATGACAACGAGATTTCCACCAATTATCAGGAAAATTATGGACCTGATCAGGGGGGATTCGATCCTGGAATACCCGAAGAATTATCTGATGGAACAGACCTCACCATTGAGGATCGCTCCTACAAGTTTGAAGGTTATCTCGTTTACCAGTTAGCCAGCGGACAGGTGAGCAGCAACGATCTGGGCGATATTTCAAAAGCCCGCCTTATTGCTCAATGTGATATAAAGAATGGAGTGAAAAATATTATTAATTATAATCGAGATCCAGATATTGGTCTCATTGTACCCGAATTGAAAGTCACCGGAAGCGATCTGGGCATCAGGCGGTCGTTCCGCATTACTACCGATGCATTTGCACAGGGGAGCACTTCACTGATCAACCATAAGACCTACTATTATATGGTGCTTGCGTATGGCTATAATAATTATCTGCCTTACAGTGTAGCGCTTGAAAGTGGTCAGGATGAGGCCTTCCTCGCTTCAAGGAAAGCAGCCATCGGTGCCATACCGGTAATTTCGGCGATTCCACATATACCTTCACCAGAGGCGGGGGGTACTACTGCTAATTCAAACTATGGAGATGGAATAGTACTGACCAGATTAGAAGGAAAAGGAAACGGCATGAACGATCTTCTGATCACGCCGCACAGCGAAGCAGATATTTTGGCAAATAACAAAACCCCGAATCTTTCTTATTTACCCAATAAAGGCCCGGTAAGCATCAAGGTTGTTGACCCGCTGCAGGTTCCGGCGGCAGATTTTGAGTTGCGATTAACGGGAACTACCGGACAAACAGCGGCAGATTCTCTGCATTGGGAACTCACCAACCTCACCGATGAAACATCTTATTCAACTTATAAAAGTTTCAAGGTGTTGAGCGAGGATGTAATTGTTGACTGGGGAATTTCGGTAAGTTGGGGTCAATATGAATATCGCGACGCGACCGGTGGCATCATGCGGAGCTTTACTGATCTTATTTCAGCCAGTATTGAGTTTGATGATCCATCAAAACCTTGGTTAGATGGAGTCTATGATGGAGAAGGTTTTTCTGAACAAAACTGGATTCGCTCCGGTTCGGTTAAAACAGAAGGTGAAGGTCCGGAGGCAGATTTAGAGCGACTTTATGATGATTTCGAACAAGGCGATGCCGGCAATTCGCATCCGTTTACTGATGAGGGAGAAATATATGAGGGCTTACTCGGTGGAACCTGGTCTCCCTACTGCCTCGTATCCTATACCACAGTAAATCCAAGCGACAATAGTATTATCGTAAATAATGTTGCCCCCACTGATGATAAACTGAAAGGAGATCTCGATCAGTTGGATTCTAAGCGGCTTTCCAATATTAAAGGACTGAACAACGTGGATATTGTCTTTACCTCCGACAAGATTAAATGGACCCGTGTGCCGGTTCTTGAAATGGAAGCGGTAGGAGGGCTTGCTCAGGATGTGGATGGAATTAGTAGTGTAAATCCGACTAAAATGAAAGTTCGCCGGCATCCATCCGTTGATAAAAACGGGCGTAAGGCAGGAGACCCCGGATACAATGCAGCAGAAGGTGATATGACAGGCCCAATAGGTATGGGATGGTTCCCTGGCTATGCTATTGATGTGGGTAATGGCGAGCGTTTGAATATGGCTTTTGGTGAAGACTCCTGGCTTGCGGGTGAAAACGGAAACGATATGATCTGGAACCCCAGCTCCAGAGTATATTCTCAAATCGGATTCCAGCCATTATTTGGCGGCCAGCACTGGATTTATGTATTTAAAAACCTGAGCTATGAGGATGATAACGGTTCGACGCTGATGCCGGTTTATGATAACGGACAATTCCTTCATGATAAACTTGCGGATCCGGGGCTTTCCACTTCCAACTGGAAACGTGTTTTCCGCGCCTGTACTTGGGTTGGTTCTTCATTATTGAATAAAGACTACCAATTACTTTCTCCTGAAAATGGACTTATTCCTAACGATGTAAGGGTAAGACTCCGCGTAGCAAAACCATATTCCAACTATGGATATAATGTAATGGATCCCAGTCAACCTGCGGGGTCGCAGAACAACTGGAGAAATCTTTATACTTTCAGCACAAAGGGGCTGGAGGCGACTACCCACAATACGACCACGCTTAATGAGGTACTCGACATCATCAATGTGGTGCCGAATCCATATTATGCCTTCAGCACTTATGAAAACAATAAGCTGGATAATCGTGTGAAAATTGTCAACCTCCCCGAGCAATGTACCGTGACAATCTATGACCTGAATGGAACGCTGATACGGCAGTTCGAGAAGGCGGATAAAATGACATCGCTTGATTGGGATTTGAAAAACAGGAAGAATATTCCGATTGGCAGCGGTACTTATATCATTCACATTAATGTGCCAGGGGCAGGAGAAAAAATTCTGAAATGGTTCGGAGTGATGAGGCCGATTGACCTTGATAACTTCTAAAGAAAGGAAGAAATGTCTAATTACAGGATAAACACGCTTATGAAAAAGCAGGTAGTTATAGTATTTCTCGCACTTGGTGCTGCGATCAATAGTTATGCGGGAAACCCCGACCGGTCGGGGTCTGCAGGAGCAGGTCATCTGCTCATCAATCCGTGGGCGCGAAGTGCGGGGCTTTCAAATTCGGCGATGGCATCAATCAACGGAGTAGAGGCTACATTCCTGAATGTTGCTGGACTTGCCTTTGTGAGGAAGACAGAGTTGCTTTTTTCAAATAACCAATACCTTGTTGGAACTGGAATAAAGATCAATGCATTTGGTTTTGGTCAAAAGATCGGAGAAACAGGGTCGGTAGGGCTTACTGTCTCCAATATGAGTTTTGGAGATATTCCGATCACAAAGGAAACCCTCCCGGAGGGAGGAATAGGAAGTTTTTCTCCGAGCTACACGAATATTGGACTATCTTATGCAAAGGGATTCTCTAACAGTATATATGGTGGTCTTACCGTGCGTCTCATTTCTGAGGCAATATATAATGTGCGCTCTCAGGGGGTTTCGTTTGATGCCGGTATTCGTTATATCACTGGAGAAAATGACAATGTTCGCTTTGGAATTTCGCTGCGCAATGTAGGGCCACCTATGCGCTATCGCGGGGATGGACTGACTGTAACAGCCACTATTCCGACCAATGGAACTTCCCTGACTGTTGAACAGAGGGCTGATAAATATGAGTTGCCTTCGCTTGTGAATGTTGGTTTTGCCTATGATTTTCTGCTGAGTGAGAAAATGAAACTGACCGGTAATCTGCAGTACACCTCCAACTCTTTTACCCGTGATCAGTTTGGACTCGGTGTAGATTTTGACTTCCGTGAGAGACTAATCGTGCGTGCAGGGTACCAGTGGCAGAAGGATATGAATGATGCAGACGCACGCTCCTCTGTTTTTGTTGGGCCGGCAGGTGGACTAACACTCCAGTTGCCTACTGGTGAAAACGGGACTATTATCGGATTAGATTATTCGTATCGTGTGACCAATCCTTTTAGCGGAGTGCATTCCATCGGGGTGCATCTTGCGTTGTAATTCTTTTTATATTTGCACAATACTTAAGAGAAACCCCTTATGCGGGGTTTCTCTTTTTATCTTTTAATACTATTGAGAAATGGCACAACAAGTAGCTTATTACACCCAAGAAGGTCTCAAAAAACTTAGGGATGGGCTTCATCAGATGAAAACCGTAGAACGCCCCCGTATTTCACAGCAAATTGCTGAAGCACGGGACAAGGGCGATCTTTCAGAAAATGCGGAATACGATGCCGCGAAAGAGGCTCAGGGAATATTGGAGGCGCGCATTGCCAAAATGGAAGAACTTTTGGCCAATGCTCGTCTAGTTGATGAATCACAGCTAAATAACTCAAAGGTGTTTATCCTCTCGAAGGTGAAAATAAAAAACCTTGATAGCAATGTGCTGCAGGAATATATGCTCGTGGCAGAAAATGAAGCCAATCTTGCAGATAAAAAGATCAGCATTGAGTCTCCTATTGGAAAAGGACTTCTTGGAAAAAAGGTGGGAGATGTTGCTGAAGTACAGGTCCCCGCTGGAAAAATCAAGCTTGAAATTCTCGAAATTTCTCGCTGATGGCTACTATTTTTTCACGGATTATTGCCGGAGAGATTCCATCCTATAAGATTGCGGAGGATGATAAATTTTATGCGTTCCTCGATGTCCAGCCGGTAGTGAGGGGGCACACTCTTGTTATCCCTAAAAAAGAAGTAGATTATTTTTTTGATCTCGATAAGGATTATCTTGCAGAGATCAACCTTTTTGCCCGTGATGTGGCAGGGAAAATTCAGCGTACTGTGCCGTGCCTTCGAGTGGGTGTTGCTATTGTTGGTCTGGAGGTTCCGCATGCACATATTCACCTTATTCCGCTGAATAAAATACAGGATATTAACTTCAGCAATCCGAGGGTAAAAATGAGTCACGAAGAATTTGAGGGATTAGCGGAAGCCATCCGCAATGTACGGTAAGACACCTTTGTTTTTTACCCCTGACTTTACAACCGGTCTTGATTGTGTAATCGGGGATTGAGTGTTTTTTTGCCGCTTCCCGATTTCAGGGACATGACTTTTTTTTTCGTGATAAAAAATAGGAGCCTATATACTGTTATCAGGTGTGCCCGGCTTTTATCAGTTCAGCGTATTCTTTGGCAAAGTAGGTTAGGATAATGTCTGCTCCGGCACGACGGATACTCAGCAACATTTCGGGCATGGCCCGTTCGTATTGTATCCATCCTTTTTCGCCGGCAGCCTTTAGCATTGCAAATTCACCGCTCACATTGTAGGCTGAAATAGGGAGTTCAAAATTCTGCTTGAGCAGATAAATCACATCGAGGTAACAAAGTGCAGGTTTGACCATCAAAAAATCTGCTCCCTCGTCTTCATCGAGTGAGGCTTCGCGAAGAGCTTCCACTCGATTGGCAGGATCCATTTGATAAGTTTTTTTGTCGCCACTCTTGGGCGCTGAATCCAGTGCTTCGCGGAAAGGGCCGTAAAATGCACTCGCATATTTTGCGGTATAAGACATGATACTGGTTTCCGAAAACCCCGCTTCATCGAGTGATTGGCGGATAAAACCTACCCTGCCATCCATCATATCAGAAGGGCCGATGATATCTATGCCGGCTTCTGCCTGAGCAACGGACATTGCGCCGAGTATAGGAAGGGTTTCATCGTTCAGTATTTTTCCTTCGTGCACTAGGCCATCGTGTCCGTCGCTGCTGTAGGGATCCATTGCGACATCGCTCATCAGGCAAGCTTCCGGGAAACGTTTTTTTATCTGCCGGATGGCTTCTAAATAGAAGTTGGATGAGTTGTAGCTATAGGTTGCCATCTTATCCTTGTAGCGGTCTTCGACAGCAGGGAAAAGAACGAAAGACTGAATTCCGAGCCGGAGACACTCTTCGATTTCTTTAAGGAGCAGATCTACCGACCAGCGATAGATACCTGGCATTGAGTTGATGGCTATTTTTTTTTTCGAACCATCAACCATGAAAAGCGGGTACATTAAGCAAGTAAGGGAAACACCGGTTTCCCTTACCATATTTCTTATGACCTCAGATTTTCTGTTTCTTCTCGGTCGGATATGCATTATTGTAAAGCGGTTTCAATTTCTGATTTGAGCTTGTTGAATTCATCCTGTGATGTCTGGATGGATTTCAGAATGGTCTGATCATTCGCATCTTTTCCAAAAGGATTTTCAACACCTTTGGCGAGTTCTTCCACTGAAGGAAGTTTTGTCATTTTTTCGACCCAGTCGGCAAGTTGTGATCTGTACTGTCCCAGTTCGGCAATTTTTTGCTGGGTAGCTTCAAAACTTGCTATTCCAACGGAGTCTTTCATTAGAGTAGAATCGGCACTCAGTGTTTCAATTTTTTTATTGTAGGCATTTATGGTAACATTGATAGTGGAGTCGAGTTGTGTCTGCGACTTTATAAGACCATTTTGAATAGTGCGCGCTTGTTTGAGCAGCTCACTCTCTGCGCTGCTGCATGCAACGAGTAGGGCAATTGAAAAAAGCGCTGAAAAAATTTTTACTGATTTGTTCATTTTACTTGGTTTTTATTTGGTTTTTGTGATTTTTTTTTGGAACAGGATCATATCCATAGGATCCCCAAGGGTGGCACTTTGATATCCTCTTTATTCCGAGCCAGGTACCCTTCATTGCACCCCACTCCTCAATTGCATCTATGGCATACTGACTGCACGTTGGAGTGAACCTGCAATTACTGCCCAGCAGTGGGGATAAAACACGCTGATACAGCAGAACCGGAAGTATAAAGAGCCTTTTCAAGGGATGAAAAAAGCGGGACAAATGTAGATAGATTTTAATATGTCAGGGAAATTTTTCGACCATCATCCAACAAGAAACCAGCAATATGAAAATCATTATTACTCTTGTCATGGTGTGGAGATGAAGTCCGATTGTTAGTATTAATATTTCCTGAATAGCGATGATGAAAGCAATGACCAACAATTGTCCAGCTTCTACTCCACAGTTAAACAATAAGAGGTTTCGTACAATATCTGAGGTTCCTTCGTACAACATTCTGAAATAGGAAGAAAATCCAAGACCGTGAACAAGTCCAAAAAGGGCAGTCACGAGATAATTCACTGGAGAAAAGGTCTTTTCACTTTTCCTTACGATGCGCGAAAGTGCAGTCAGAAAAATGGTGATGGGAATAAAAAATTCGACCCAACTGCTACTTAGCCTGAAAATATCTAGTGCTGCAAGCCCCAGGGTAAGACTATGTCCCATTGTAAAGGCGGTGGCCAGCAGTACCACCCTCTTCCATTGATTAATCCTGTAACCAGCAACAAAGGCGAGAATGAAGAGTATATGGTCATACCCGTGCGGGTCGAGAATATGTCTTATTCCTTCTGAAAAATTATTCATAAAAAAAACCTTTGAGATCAATATTGATTCTCAAAGGTTTTCAAAAATAAGAGGGTTTTTCAGATGTTATTAGTTTCCGCCGTTGATGGGATATTCATTTCCGTTAATGGTAACTGTAAATCCCTGATTGCATTGTCCTGAACCAAAGTTGATGAATCGAGGAGTCCCATCGTCTGGTGTGAGAGTCAGTTTGCCACTTACGATCCACTGGCAACCAATCTCAATTCTCAGTGGTTGCGTGATAACCAGATGATAAGGCTCATCGAACCTGTTGGTTCCACTTGCTGTACCGGTTACTTCATATACATCATCCCAAATCGAAAGTGTTGAGGAACCACCTATCCAAGTGCGAATTCTGTCGCTGATGGTCGTAATATCATAGGCGTTTCCAGGAGCGGTGACACTTCCCTCAACATGGACTGAATAATGGATTTGCCCGTTGGAGTTGAGGCCGAGGTTGGTGATCACTTTGGTGCCCTGTACAAGATAACCATCCACTGTATAACCGGATGGTGTAATGGTAATAACAGTGCCTTCATCGCGGTAGCGACCGGTGTAACTGATCAATAGTTGACCGTTTCGCACGCGCCCGTCCACACCGGTACAATAATCGTCACCGAAATCAATCAGCACTGTTCTTGGCCACGAGGCGGTATCAACGACAATGTTATCAATGCAGCCGATACCATCGCCGCGGATTCCGTCTGTTTCAGAGGAAACTTCATCCACCACCTTGAAGACATCTGAAAATATGTTTTCAGCGATGGCATTATCGCGGGTACTGGTGTTGTCAAAAACTTTTTCCTTGTCTTTCTTACATGAAAACAGCAAAACCAATGCTGATGGAAGGAGAATGAGAGCAATCCGTTTCATTTTTCTGATTTTTAATTCCTATTATGGTGAGTTAAGTCCAGTGATTATTTGACCTGCCGGATCATCTAAAGTTTAAAGCCTCTAATGAAATTATATAATACAGAAAAGAGGAAACGAAATTGAGGCTTACTTAAACTTTTTAAATTTTTTCTTTTTAAACTGATTCTTCTGTTTCTTATTGCTATACCCGTCATCAAAATCTTGGAATTTATTTCCAGGAAGGGTTTTTACAGCATTCAGTTCGGGGATACCTTCGACATTAATTTTTCCCTTGCCGAGAGTATTGAGGTCTTTCAGAATAACATCATCGGTAACTGTATTCCTGTTCCAATTCAGGGAATTTTGTTTCATCAGGTTAGCAATGGCGAGGGTAAAAGCCTGTTTTTCTTCTCCATCGGCCATTTCGGCGCATTTGGAGATCATTTTCTCCGCATATCTCCCGTAATGACCAAAGCGCATTTCACCCTGAGGATAAGGAATGCGATCCGGGGGACTGTCCAGTTCTTCTGGTTTGGGAATAGGGTATGGGCTATCCACATCCAATTTGAAATTACTCATGATGTATAGATGATCCCACAACTTATGATTAAAATCTTCTATATCTCGCAGGTAAGGGAAAAGCTGTCCCATAACCGAGAGGATGGCTTTGCAGCATTGGGGTCTCTCGTCCCGGGTATCGAGTGTCATGGCGATTTCCACCATTGTCTGAATATTTCTTCCGGACTCGGGGATGGTGAGATCCGGACGTTGACTGTTATACTCCAGCGGAGTAATTTCTGTTGACATTAGAAAGGAGAATTATTCCATTAGATAAATTGATTCAACCAGCCGAATGCGACTATGGAAATCAGACTGGGCAAATATATAAAAACCTGTGTTTTTCAGGAAAGCACTTTTAGTTTGGCAAATTTCAGCAGTAACTGTTTTTGACCGGAACTCGGAAAAAAGATGGTCGCTTTCAGATCGGGAGAAGCCCCCTCTATTGTAAGCACTTTTCCTCGTCCAAATTTTTCATGTGTTACCTCGGTACCCACAGTGATTTCTTCGGAGTTATTACAGACACTGGTGCCGCTGATCTGAGGATTATTAGCCGCAGCAACCTTCTTGAAATTTTTTGGGGGCTGAACGGGAGTGGTTTCAATGACTTTTTTGACTGAAGTGCTTTTGGTTTTTAAGTTGTTAGAAGCCGAGGCAAAACCGCTTCGTTCTTCTGCAAAACTGCTTTTTGAAGCAGTGGAGCGTTCAGGAGCAGGAAGTTCAAGATACTTCTCATCAAGTTCTTCAATAAACCGGCTCATTTCACCGTAAGAAATTTGACCCCAGCGGTACCGGGTCATTGCATAACTGAGAGTCGCCTGTTTTTTTGCTCTCGTGAGAGCAACATAAAATAATCTTCTCTCTTCTTCGAGTTCTTCCCGCGAATTGAGTGCGAGTTGCGACGGGAATAAATTTTCTTCGAGTCCAACAATGTTTACAAATGGAAATTCGAGTCCTTTTGCACCGTGAATTGTCATCATGCTCACGCGATTTCTGTCATTTTCATCTTGATTATCTGCATCTGTCAGCAACGCGACATCAATCAGGAAGTCGCTCAGGGTATGAATTTTTTCAGGGAACTCAGGGTCAGTACGGTCTGAAAACTCTTTCATCCCGTTGAGCAGTTCTTGGATATTCTCATACCGGGCAACTCCCTCAGGTGTTCGATCTGTGTAAAGTTCTTTGAGCAATCCGCTCGAACTGGCGATATGATGCCCCATATCGTAGGCATTTTTTACCTCAAGTTCAACAGCGAAACTCCTGATCATGGCAACAAATTCCTGTAGTTTGTTCCAGGTAGAATGATTGAGGGCTAGTCCGGTGGAATTATTTAATGTATCCCAGATACTGACCTGATGATCGGCGGCTGCTACGACGAGTTTTTCGATAGTGGTTTTTCCAATGCCTCTCGCAGGGTAGTTGATGATTCTTTTTAATGCCTCTTCATCATTCGGATTGGCTGCCAGCCTGAAATAGGCTAGGAGGTCTTTGATCTCTTTGCGTTGATAGAAACTAAGCCCTCCGTAAATCACGTAGGGGATGTTTAATTTTCTCAATGCTTCTTCGAAGGCACGGCTCTGTGCATTGGTGCGATAGAGAATAGCGAAGTCCTGATAATCTCTTCCCTCTTCGCGTATGATTGAAAAGATATGATTGGCAACAAAAACGCCTTCGTCATTGTCGCTTACAGAGCGGTGAACGCGGATTGGATTGCCTGTTTCGTTTGATGTCCAGACGGTTTTTTTGATCTGGTCTTTATTTTTTTCTATGATGCTGTTCGCCGCTTCTACGATTGTTCGAGTGCTGCGGTAGTTTTGTTCAAGCTTGTAAAGTGCATACTCAGGATAGTCTTTCCGGAAGTTCAGGATGTTTTGAATGTTGGCTCCTCGAAATGCATAAATGCTTTGTGCGTCATCACCAACAACACAGACATTCTCGTTTACAGCGGCGAGTTGCTTTACTATCAGGTACTGCGAAAAATTAGTATCTTGGTACTCATCAACGAGAATGTATCGGAACTTATGCTGATAGCGATGAAGAACTTCCGGGTGATCGCGCAGAAGCAGATTCGTTTTAAAAAGCAGGTCGTCAAAATCCATCGCTCCTGCCTTGAACAGGCGCAGGTTGTAAGAGGTATAAATATCTGCCATACGTGGTTTTCCCGATGAGCGGTCTTCATTCATGATCTCTACATTTTCCCGGTATTCATCTGGAGAAATAAGATTGTTTTTGCACGATGAAATCCTGTGATGAACAAGGGCTGGCTTGTAAATCTTGTCATCAAGCCCCATCTCTTTAATGATATCCTTCAGAAGGCTTCGGCTGTCAGTAGTATCGTAGATAGAAAAGTTGCGGGGATAATTGATCTTCTCATTTTCGATTCTCAGGATGCGAGCAAAGATGCTGTGAAAGGTTCCCATCCAGATATTTCGCACTTCTTGTTCTCCGACCAGTTTGCCGATTCTTTCTTTCATTTCCTTCGCCGCCTTGTTGGTAAAAGTGAGGGCAAGGATATGGAAGGGATCAATCCCCTGATCTATGAGGTAGGCAATGCGGTAGGTGAGTACTCTTGTTTTTCCTGATCCTGCACCAGCTATAACCATCATTGGTCCGTTGATATGCACTACCGCAGCACGTTGTGCATCATTTAGTTCTTCGAGATATTTCGTCGCCATCAGGTAGCGAAAGTAAAACCGGCCTTACTATTTTTTGCCTGATGTTAATAGAAATAATACATCATCCTTCATCTACTGCAAAATACTCTCAAGTATATTATTTTTGGGCAGATGATCCGTTTGGCAGTAATAATATCAATAGCTTTTCTTGTGGCGCTCTCTGTGCGTGCAGAGTTTCCCTGCAGACAACAACAGGATTCGTTGAATGTTGACAGCTTGCTCAAATATGCGGAAAAATTTTTAGGTAAACCTTATGGCAACAAGGGTGAAAATCTCTCGTCGTTTGACTGTTCAGGTTATATTCGACATATCTATGGGTGTTTTGGTGTGGAATTACCTCATAGCAGTGCGGTTCAGTCTTCGCAATGCGAAAAGATCAGACTCAAAGAAGTCCGTCCGGGAGACCTGTTATTTTTTTCAGGAAGAAAAATTTCCAAAAAAAGAATCGGGCATGTGGCGATGGTCTTCAGTACCAAGGGAGATTTAGTGACGATGATCCATGCTACTGTAAAGTCGGGTGTGATATTAGAAGTGATGCAGGAGTCTGAATATTTTATGAAGAGGTTCATTTTTGCGGGGCGGGTCAAAGGCAGCCCAATCTTACATTGACAGAATTATTAGCGGGGGATTATTTGGAAAATGATAAATGCGATTTCCTGATTATCGAAATTTGGTATTTAAATGACACTGAAAGATAATCTGGAAAGAGGGGGAAACAAACCGGAAATTATAATTTCAGACAGCCTTTGTGACAGGAGCGAGTGGCGGAGTGAATCTCTGATCGCGAAGCCTTACCTTCGTTCCGGTATTTATTAAACTTGTATTTATGCCAAAAATTCTGATCATTGATGACGAAGCTGCAATACGCAGTGCATTAAAAGAAATTCTTGAATATGAATCTTACGAGGTAAAGGAAGCGGAAGATGGCCCTGCGGGACTCAGACTTGCAGAAAAAGAAAATTTCGACCTTATTTTTTGTGACATAAAAATGCCAAGAATGGATGGAATAGAAGTGCTTGATGCATTGAAGGGGAAGGGAGTGGATGTTCCGGTTGTAATGATTACCGGCCATGGGAGTATTGAAACCGCGGTTGAAACGCTGAAAAAAGGAGCTTATGATTTTATTCAGAAACCTCTTGATCTGAATCGTATTCTTGTGACCGTGCGCAATGCATCTGACCAGCGGGCATTGACACAGGAAACTAAAACACTGAGAAAAAAAGTCAACAAAGCGCTGGGTTCTGCTATCGTTGGCGAAAGTGAAGCAATTTCTGTTGTCAAGAAGATGATTGACACTGTGGCGCCTACGGAAGCTCGCGTGTTGATTACCGGGGGCAATGGTTCGGGAAAAGAGCTCGTCGCCCGCCAGTTACATGAAAAAAGTTTGCGTTCCGGCGGGCCATTCATAGAAGTGAATTGTGCAGCAATACCCTCAGAACTGATCGAAAGCGAATTGTTCGGGCATGAAAAAGGGGCATTCACTTCTGCGATAAAACTGCGTCAGGGAAAGTTTGAACTGGCTGATGGCGGAACCATTTTCCTCGATGAAATTGGCGATATGGCTCATGCCGCTCAGGCAAAAGTGTTACGCGCTTTGCAGGAGAATAAAATTACACGTGTAGGCGGTGATAGAGACATGAAAGTCAATGTCAGGGTACTTGCCGCTACCAATAAAGATTTACGCAAAGAAATCGCTGCGGGGAATTTTCGAGAAGATCTTTACCATCGTCTGTCGGTAATCGTGATCCGCGTTCCTTCGTTGAACGAAAGAAAAGAGGATATTCCACTGCTGGCAGATCATTTTCTTTCCATAATAGCGGAAGAATACGGACAGCCAAAAAAGGAAATTTCATCGGGGGCGATGAAAGCACTTCAGGAGCTTAACTGGACGGGTAATGTTCGCGAATTTAGAAATGTAATGGAACGCCTTGTGATTTTGAGCGGTAAGTCAATTGACGAAAAACTTGTGAAAATGTATGCTGTACCTCACTTTTCTTGAGAAGTGATGCGTTTCTTGTTTTTTTTCCGTGAAATCCAGAAGATCGAGTTGGTGATGAGTAGCGCTACACTTCCTACGAGGAGAAAAGAAACATTGGGTGTATAAGCAGGGGTGAGGAAGGTGAGAAGGATCATAAATACCGTAAATGCATAGAGAAACAGTGCTGTTTGACGGTGAGAGAGTCCTAGTGAGAGGAGTTTGTGGTGAATATGGTTTTTATCAGCAGAAAAGGGAGATCTTCCTTGCAATGTTCTCAACAGAAAAACCCGCAAGGTATCTATAAGCGGATAAGACATAATAGCCATTGCGAGAACGGGTTTAGAAACGTGAGCCATCGGAGTGATCATTCTATTTGGAGGAAATTCAATCATTTTCATGGTAAGAACATAGAGCACTACTCCCATGATCAGAGAGCCGGCATCTCCCATAAAAATTTTTGCCGGTTGGAAATTAAATACAAGAAATCCCAATAGGGATCCGGCAAGCCCGGTTGCAAGAAGGGCGAGCGGCTGATCTTCTGTGCGGAAAAACCAATATGCGAAAGCAACCGATGCGATCAATCCTACACCTGCTGCCAAGCCGTCCACCCCATCAATCAGGTTTATTGCGTTTACTATTACTATGTAAATAAAGACTGATAATCCTATGCTGACACTATGAGGAAGTTCATCTACATAAAAAAGTCCCCAAAAACTGGTTAGGCGGATATTAGCAACAACAACCAGAATGAATCCTACTAGCATGTGAACTAAGAGCTTCTTTGATGGTGAAACTCCGATAATATCATCTTTCAATCCGAGGAAGAACAGCATGAACATACAAGCGACGAGGTACTTGAATTCATTGAGCGCACTCAGGGGATCATAGTTGCGCCCCATCCAGTTGCTTTTTGCAGGGAACCACAGGCAATAAGCAATGATTGTTCCTGCAAAAATCATCACCCCGCCGAGCGTAGGGATACTTCGGCTGTGGAGTTTTCGCGCTTCACCAGGTTCATCAACAAGGTGTTTCAGTTTTGCAACCTTAATTAGCGAAGGGGTCGCGATCAACACAAGAAAAAAAGAGGTTAGCAGGGCAAAAATGAGGTCCGTCAAATCAGTCTGGGTTTTGTCAACAGGAAGGTCGTATAATTCACAGTACCAAATTTATTAAAAATCTGTGTATCTGTTATGAATATTGGTTCGTACTCCGAAATAGAAAACGCTGGTATGCAATCCAGGAATCGGGGCATTTTGTCCATCCCTGCGGTCGAGGTATCCGGTGAAAACTTGCATATTTGTTTTGGGGTTAAGGTACAAAGCTACTTGGAAATCCATTTGTGAAACGGTGCGTGCCGGAGCATCAATAGATTCGGGCATAGAAGGATCTGCCCTCAGATTACCGGCATCACCTCCAGGCTGGCGTAT
Source organism: Crocinitomicaceae bacterium (assembly GCA_020848015.1). Lineage (GTDB taxonomy): Bacteria > Bacteroidota > Bacteroidia > Flavobacteriales_D > Sanyastnellaceae > JADLBA01. The sequence goes on from JADLBA010000056.1 coordinate 16,053, forward strand.
CATATTGTATTTTGCTTTTATAAGAAGACGTGCGTAGCGATAGTTCATTCTCGCTACAAATTCCCTTCCGCCGGGGCCGTATGGAACTGCGAGGGGCTGATTGAAATGCCCGTACCGTTGAAGTGTGTAGCGGCTTGAATACGTATTGTTGTTAATACAATTCCACTCTACCTGGGCATCAAGGTTACGGGCACCGAAATTGAAATAGTTAAGCCCTACCTGCCATCCCATTCTTTTAGAAGAAGGATCGTTCAGAGCAAATTGTCCATAAGCGGAAAAATAATCGGTGATCTTGAACTGCGCGTCAATACCGGTGAGCACGTTGTGCTTTGCATCAAACCCATTGACGGAAGTGCTTAATCCGATCAGGGGAATATATGCATCCCACGGGAGCCGCTGTGCCCCAGTGCTATCCTGGAGTTGCCATATCGTTCCTTCAAAAAAGCCCACCTCCAGCCGGGAAAAGGGTATCCAACTCAGGAGGTGAAAACTCCCTCCCTTTCTTTTGAAAAGAGGTTCGGGGGTTTCGCCGATAGGTAACCGTTCAAGTTCAGAAAGAGTTGAGTAGATAGTATTGTATCGCAGTTTTCCGTGAGCCAGAAGCAATGTGCCGCTGATATATGGGTAGGCAAAAGCTACATCCGACAACAACAATGAGCGGTAACCGTGGCCAATAAAATGTTTTCCATAGCCTATCTGAAAATTCAGGTACTTTCTGGGTGCATAATTGACCGCCCCGAACGACATATTATAGTCAAAGGCACCATGATGAAAATTTTTGACTCTTCCCATTCCCGGGACAATGGTGGTGTTATAGGAATAATTTCGCAGATAGCGTGGAAAAGAAGATTGATTTTCATAAAATCCGGAGAAAAAAGATACTTGTGAGCCGATTTCTCCCTGGATGAGTGCACCGCGGGTATTATTAAAAATATTGGTAGAGTCCTTAAAACTACTGGTATCTGCAAGATCGGAGCCGAAGGAAAAATCAAACAGCGGATCAATGGCAAGGTAGAAGTCCTTATCTCTCACTTCCACAAGGTGGTCGCGCAGCACCAGTTCCCCGATCAGTTCATAGTATTTAACGCTGTCTTTGGAATACCCTGTAACCTTTCCGAGGTTAAAATCATTTTTAAGAAAGGGTTTGAAACCCGTGTGCTTGATAGAATCTTTTGAACTTACGGTTCTTTCAATTTCTCTTGTAAAAAAACTTTCCAGTGGAACAATCCCATTTTGGGCTGTGCATGAAAAAGAATAGAAAATAATAATCAGCACAAAAAATTTCTGCAACCTGAATAATGATATCATATTCATCTGGTCAGTAAGGAATAAAGGCATCAGGCAGATTGGAAATGGCGTTGCTGGTATTCTTTATAGACAGATGCAATTCCATCAGCAAGATTTATCTGGTGTTTCCAACCCATAGAATGGATTCGGCTTACATCCATCAATTTTCGAGGTGTGCCATCTGGCTTAGAAGTATTCCATACAATTTCTCCGGTATAACCGGTCACTTTTTTAACAAGTTCTGCAAGTGATTTGATAGTGAGATCCTCTCCTGTGCCGACGTTTACAAAAAGTTTTTCATTGTAATTCTCCATGAGGAAAAGGCAGGCTTTGGCAAGGTCATCAACGTGCAGAAATTCTCTTAAAGGGCTACCGGTACCCCAGACCTCTACAGTGTTTTTCCCTTCGCTTTTGGCTTCGTGAAATTTGCGTATGAGAGCAGGAAGTACATGTGAATTCATCAAGTCGTAATTGTCGTTAGGGCCGTACAAGTTGGTGGGCATGGCAGAAATAAAATTACAGCCGTATTGATCGCGATAGGCTTCACACAATTTTATTCCTGAAATTTTTGCAATAGCATAAGGCTCATTCGTGGGTTCGAGAAGGCCGGTGAGAAGACTCTCTTCCTTGAGAGGCTGTGGGGCAAGTTTTGGATAGATGCAGGAAGACCCCAGAAAAAGAAGTTTTTTCACTCCTGTTGTAAAAGCAGAATGGATCACATTGGCTTCTATCATCAGATTCCTGTATAAAAAATCGGCGCGAAAAGTATTGTTGGCGTGAATACCTCCTACTTTGGCAGCAGCGAGAAATACGTATTCGGGTTGTTCTTTCTCAAAGAAAAGATGTACCGCATCCTGTGTAGTTAAATCAAGCTCTGCGGAGTTGCGAGTGACAATAGACGTGAATCCGGATTGAGTAAGTTCGCGTACAATGGCTGATCCTACCATGCCTCGGTGACCGGCGACATATATCTTCGCTTTTTTTTCCATACGGGCAAAGGTACGGCTCAAGCGCCTGCAAAAGCTACCATATTGCGGAATGTCAAAGGAGAATTACTCCTTTACATCAAGAGCATCGCGCAGACCGTTGCCTACAAGCATGAATGACAGCACTAACAGCATGATCATAAGGCCCGGTATGATGGCAAGATAGGCTAGGTCGGTGGTGATATACGCATAGTGTTCGCGGATCATGTTTCCCCAGCTCGGAGTTGGAATCTGCGCACCCAGACCAAGAAAGCTGAGGCCCGCTTCAATTAGTATCGCAGAAGCAAAATTAGCTGCACAGATTACAATTATAGGCGAAAGAATATTCGGTAATACATGGCGGAAAATGATCCGGAACTCTGAAAAACCCAGTGCTCTTGCTGCTTCAATGTATTCTTTTTCTCTCACACTGAGAACCTGGCCTCTTGCAATCCGCGCCACTTCTACCCACATGGTGAGGCCCACGGCGAGAAAAACTTTCCAAAAACCTGTTCCAAATGCAAAGGTGATAGCCATTACCAGTAGCAGCGTGGGGATGGACCAGACGACATTGGTAAACCACATAATGATTTTGTCTGTCCATCCTCTGTAATACCCGGCAAAAAGTCCAAGCACTAATCCGACTATTACCGAAATCAATACTGCAATAATTCCTACGGACAAGGAAATGCCAGCCCCTGCCATCAGGCGTGAGAGAAGGTCACGCCCGTATTTATCGGTTCCCAGAATAAACTTGCGGTGAAAAAGATACTGTGAAGCACCCCCAATAGTGCTGTCATTCACCATCAGATCGGAGTGAGCGAAGATGAGTTTTTTTGAATGCCCGGTTTTAGAAAAACTAAAAAAAACAATAGAGTCGCCCCTTATTTCATCTATGCGATTAATGGGAAATTCAAAATAATTTTTTGTTAGTCCTCCATCAAGCCAATGGCGAAAAAAGCCGTCCTTCTCATAGGTCGCTTTTTGTACGCGAATCATGTCTGTTTCAAAGCCTGGTTTTTGCCCGGAAATAATGAGGTGCTGATCGTTTGCATCAACTGTTTTATCGGGGCGAATAAAGTGTCCGGCAAGCACCGTTATAGCAGTAATCAAAATAAAAAAACTTCCGGCCATTGCCAGTGGATTTTTTACGAACCTTCGCCATGAACGGTTTATAAAAATACCCGGAGTGATGACTGTGGAATTACTCATCTATTGTTTTCGAGACAAACTTATGGTTCTTCCTTTCCATTTCGGTCTGTAAAATAAACCTATCAAAGGAATCAGGCAGGCATAAACGGGATATACCAGGGAGAGTATGAGATGTATCAATACGGAAGGCGATGAATTGAACCACCGGATAAAGGGAACAAGAAAGAAAAAATCAATCACACTTTTTATTGCGACCACAGTCAAAAGCAACCACCAATATGCGGGATCAAAAATTGCGATAAATAAAACAATGAATATACAGAAGTTCATCAGCCATGTGAGTATTCCGAGCACCAGACTTTCACGATCGGTATAAGCCACTACTTTGGAAGCCCATCTTGTACGCTGGGCGATAAATGTCATCAAGCTGCTATTGGGCAGAGTATGGCCGGTGGCATGAATGTTTTTTAAATAAGTAATGAGAGCAGATTTTTTTTTAAGTGAAAAAAGCAGAAACATATCATCGCCACTTGAAATTTCCGTCGGGGATCCTTCGCTATCTGAAAGTACAAAAGCCTTTTTCCGGAATGCGAGATTAGCTCCATTGCACATTACCGGGTGGCCGGCGAGAGCTGTTGCGGCTGTTGTGCCGGAAAGGCTGACAAATTCATGAAACTGCAGGCGTGAAAAAAATCTGTTGCCGTTTTCGAATATCACAGGGAGGATAATCAGGTCGCTTTGATAAAGTGTAAAATGTTGTACAATTGATTTTATCCAAGAAGGATATACAATAACATCAGCATCAATAGTAACAATAAGATCGTTGGAAGAAAATTCCACTCCGGTTTTGATGGCTCCCTTTTTTCCCGGCCATGAATTATTGGGAATAACTGTCAGAGAAAATTTTTTCTCAAAAAAGGTTTCTAACTCCCTTACTCCATTGTCAGATGAATCATCGTCAATGGCGATAATAGAGAGCAAATCCTTAGGGTAGTCTTGTTTCATAAGTGAATCCATCGTCTTGCCGATTACCCCCTCTTCATTTCTGAATGGCACGAGTACTGTTACAGGGATGAGAGGTACGAAGCCGGTTTGGATAGGTTCATCGGGAGCAGTACTCCAATATCTCCGCAGTACTACGAAGAGTAGGCTGTAACAAAACAGCAGTAAAAAACTGACCAGTGAAAGGATCAAAAGTTACTTTTGCACCAAAGAAAATACATTGCCGGCAAAAGAACGCATAATAATGGGAATTGATCCAGGAACAACCATCATGGGATATGGGATTGTGCTTGCGAAAGGAAAGTCTCTTTCACTGGTGGCAATGGGGGTTCTACGGCTTGAAAAGCTGGATGACCACGCCCTGAAGCTTCACAGAATATTCGAAAGATGTATAGAGTTGATAGATGGTTTTCATCCCGATGAATTAGCCATTGAAGCCCCGTTTTTTGGAAAAAATGTGCAGTCAATGCTGAAACTTGGACGCGCACAAGGTGTCGCTATTGCTGCGGCACTCAGCAGGAATATACCGGTGGTGGAATATGCGCCGAGAAAAATTAAACAGGCTATTACGGGAAATGGAGCCGCATCAAAAGAACAGGTTGCAGCGATGTTGCAACAACTACTGAAAATTTCTCCAATGGACATACCGGCAAAATTAGATGCAACCGATGGGCTGGCAGCGGCAGTTTGTCATTTCTACCAGTACAATCCTGCATTGCCTGATGCTAAATCTTTTTCGGGCTGGAAAGCCTTTATGAAAGAAAATCCCGGCAGGGTGAAATGATTTCGAGCAGTATCTAAAAGCTGCTTTCAAGTACTGCGGTAATCAATTCTGTTTTATTGATACCCATTTTCAAGGCCTGTTGTGGAATGATTGAGGCTTCGGTGAATCCGGGGACTGTATTTACCTCCACCACAAATACCTCCTTTGCCCGGATGAGGAAATCAATGCGGATCATTCCCCTGCAATCGAGTTTTTTATAGATATCCTCGCTGGTATTTTGAATATGCTGATACATATCTGGTTCGAGGCGAGCCGGTGTTATTTCATCCGAAGCACCCTGGTACTTTGCTTCGAAATCAAAAAATTCTTTTTTACTTACTATCTCTGTAATGGGCAGAGCGGTGATCTTTCCGTGATGTATTATTACGCCGCAGGTGACTTCTGTTCCTCTGATAAACTCCTCAATGATGACCTGTTCATCTTCTTTGAATGCCTTATCCAGCGCAAGGTGCAAGTCCTCCGCTTTGTTTACCCTTGAAGTTCCTATACTGGATCCTCCGCAGTTCGGTTTTACAAAGCAGGGAAGTCCGAGACTTTGTGAAATGAATGAAAGGCTGTAGGGTTCGTTTTTTACCAGCAATATGGATTTTGCTACGGTAAATCCCATCTGCCCCAGTGCCCGGGTGGTAGCCTTCTTATTGAATGTAAGTGACATATTCAGTACATTGCCGGTAGTATAAGGAAGCCCAATCATGTTGAAGTACCCCTGCAAAAGCCCGTCTTCTCCGGGTGTCCCGTGAATGATGATAAAGGCTCCGTCAAAATAATGGCGGGAACCATTGTGGGTCACTGAAAAGTCATTCCTGTCAACCGAAACCTCTGCTCCTTCTATTTCAGCCACCCACTTTTTCCGATCAATAATCACTTTGATGGCATCGTATTTTGACCGGTCAATATTGTTCATCACCATATCAGCACTTTTCAACGAAACCGTTGACTCTCCACTATAACCACCACATACCACAGCAATTTTTTTCATTGTTTCAGGTTGATAAAGCAAAGATGATACATGAAGGTTTTTATTGTTAAACAGCAATGCCGATTGTTGAACATTCGCAGGTTGAAAGGCTTATTTGTCCTAAACTTGCGCTTCCAACTATTTAAAATGAAAAAATATCTTTTGGTATTATCGCTGGTGCTTCAGACCATTTTCCTGAATGCGCAATCGTCTCCTTATTTTTTTACCACTATAAAAGACAATGCAAAAGGATCGGTATCCGATCAGTGCGCAACAAGCACTTGCTGGAGTTTTGCTACTATTTCCTTTTTGGAATCAGAAATTATTCGCAAAGGAAACCCGGCGGTAAATCTTTCTGAAATGATCAACGTGCGTGTCCTTTACCCACAAAAAGCAGAGAGTTATGTCCGTTATCAGGGAAAGCAGCAATTTGGGCCCGGTGGACTGGGGCACGATGTGATCAATGTAGTCAGGGATTTTGGAGTAGTGCCGGAGAGAGCCTACACGGGTCTTGAAGCAGGAAAAGTCCGGCACAACCACAGTGGACTGGATGCCTTACTTGAAGGAACTGTAAAAACGGTCGTAGATAAAAAA
>JADLBA010000057.1 GCA_020848015.1 Crocinitomicaceae bacterium
CTATCATTGGAATCTTTTGCTTTCATATCTCAAAGGTAGCCTGAATTAGATGTTTTAGCCCCCTATAAGTCTGGAGAAAATTTGTTAAACAGTTTTAGTGTGAGCTGACTGTTTCAAATGAACAGCGGGCTGCAAGCATCCTGTGTTACGGGTACTTATTTTACTGAGATAACAGCGCTGCTTACCGGCATTTCGCGGCTTACTTTTTTGAACAGGCCCTGCAGTACTTTTCCGGGGCCGACTTCAATGACTTCTGTACAGCCGTCGGCGATCATCTGCTGCATCGTCTGCGTCCAGTACACCGGTGTAATCATTTGTTTTATGAGATTGGATTTTATTTCATCTGAATCCATGGATCCGCGGGCAGTAACGTTTTGATATACCGGACACTGTGGTTGCGCGAATGCGGTAGCACCTATAGCGGTTTCTGACTCCATACGAGCAGGCTCCATCAGTGGGCTGTGAAAAGCTCCGCCCACTGGGAGCTTCAGCGCCCTTTTTGCTCCTGCTGCGAGGAGTTTTTCGCAGGCGGCATCTACCGCAGCTATTTCGCCGGAAATCACTAATTGTCCGGGACAATTGTAATTCGCCGGTACAACGACTCCAGCAATTTCACCGCAGATATTTTCGACTATTTTATCTTCCAGTCCAAGAATGGCAGCCATAGTAGAAGGGGTTAAATCGCAGGCTTTTTGCATAGCCATTCCCCTTGCAAAAACCAACTTCAGGGCATCTTCAAAACGGATTGTTTTGTTGGCCACTAATGCAGAATATTCTCCAAGGCTGTGGCCGGCTACCATATCGGGCCGGAAGTCTTCGCCCATACATTGCATTACTGCCATACTGTGCAGAAAAATGGCAGGCTGAGTGATGCGGGATTGCTTTAATTCTTCTTCAGTACCATTGAACATAGTATCGGTGATCCGGAATCCGAGAATTTCATTTCCTTTTTCAAGCAATTCTCTTGCAGGTGCAGAATTGTCGTAAAGGTCTTTGGCCATTCCGGGGAATTGAGAACCCTGTCCGGGGAAAATATATGCTTTCATGTCAGTTGATTTCGCGGAGGCGAATATAAGCGATGAAGGCAGGATGAAGTGTGCTGCTTCTTGGAAGCGTATTGAATAACGGGTTTCCGGTAAAACCAAATATTCTCAAAGCTGTTAGGAGGCGGACGGAAATAAGCTAATTTGCGGCACCGGAAAAATACCATGAGCCGCATCTCTGTCATCCTTATTATTCTCCTCGCTGTTTTTTCGCTGGGAATTATTATCGCAGGGCAGGTCTTCTGGGTTAGCCAGGCTTATAGTATTCAGGAAAAACAATTCAATGACAGGGTGGTGATAGCACTTTCCTCTGTGGTGGACAGGATCCTCGTGATGAATAAAGACTCTGCCCTTACAGAGCCGGTAATTCAGAAGGGAAACAATTTTTTTGTTGCCAATATTAATGATACGCCTGAGCCTTATTTGCTCGAAACATTGCTGAAGGAAGAGTTTGAAAATTCTAATCTGATAGAAGATTTTGAGTACGGTATTTACGATTGCTTTACTGATTCTATTGTTTCCGGCGGCAGGGTTAATTTTAATAATCCCGGCGGAGGGATCGCTCTCAGTGAAATAAAGCAGAAAGTCAATTTTCAAAAAAAAGATGGGCATTACTTCGGGGTATTGTTTCCCAATAAATCTACACTTATTTTAAAGCAACTCGATTTTTGGAAGTACTCGAGTATTGTTTTATTACTGATTGTGATCTTTTTTTCTTATGCTATTTTTCTGATTTTACGACAGAAAAAACTTTCGGAGATCAAAACAGATTTTATTAATAATATGACGCATGAGTTGAAAACTCCGATTTCGACCATCGCTCTTTCCTCCGAGGTTTTGTCAGCGCCTGGAATTGCGGGGCAGCCTGAGCGGTTTGCTCAATATGTGAATATCATCCGAAATGAAACCCAGCGCCTGATGGGTCAGGTAGAAAAAGTGCTGCAGATTGCAACGCTAAGCCCCCGCAAAGTTCGCCTGAACAGGGAAGAATTGGATATGCATGAAATTCTTCGTATCGCAACTGAAACTTTCAGCACACATATAGAAAATGAATCCGGACGCATTATTACACGGATGAACGCCTCCAATCCCTGTATTTCCGGAGACAGGGTTCACATTACAAATGTGGTGTATAATCTACTCGACAATGCGGTTAAATATACTGAAAACAGTCCTGTTGTCAAGATAGATACCTGGAACGATGAGCACAGTTTCTATCTTCGTATCAGTGATAACGGAATAGGAATGGAGAAAAATCAGTTGAAGCTGATTTTCAAAAAATTCTACAGGGTGCCTACCGGAGATGTGCACAATGTGGAAGGGTTTGGCCTTGGCTTATTTTATGTAAAAACGATTATGAAGGCTCATAAGGGTCATATAGTCATTGAAAGCACACCCGGAAAGGGAACCTCGTTTATTCTTTCATTTAAAACACCGACACATGGAAAATGAACCGACCAATGCACCGCGTATTCTGCTGGTTGAAGATGATATAAATCTTGGTTTTGTAGTTCAGGATACACTTCGCCAAAATAGGTATGTAGTGCATCTCTGCAAAGACGGGAAAGAAGGACTGCTGCAATTCAATAAGGAGGAGTACGACCTATGCATTCTCGATGTGATGATGCCGAAAAAGGATGGATTTGGCTTGGCCGAAGACATTCGGAAAACCAATGAGAATATTCCTATTATTTTCCTCACCGCCAAATCAATGGCAGAAGACAAGGTGAAAGGGTTCAAGCTCGGTGCGGATGATTATATAACCAAACCATTCAGCAGTGAGGAACTGGTATTGAGAGTAAAAGCCATCCTGAAGAGAAGCCCTAAATTCAGAGAACTGGTAGCAGAAAAAGGAAAGTTCACCATAGGAAAATATACGTTCGATTTTCCCAATTATGAATTAAAAAGCAATGGTGTTAAGCGCAAGCTGACAAAAAAAGAAGCCGAGTTACTGAAATTATTGTGCGAACACCAGGGGCAGGTGTTGGAAAGAGAATTACTGGCAAACATGATTTGGGGTGACGACAGTTATTTTGTCGGCAGAAGTATGGATGTTTTTATCACTAAACTCAGAAAGTATCTCTCCGACGACCCTGCACTATCTATTTCAAATGTGCATGGTGTAGGTTTCCGGCTTGAAATTAATAGTTGAGAGGGGCAGCAGGAAATTAAAGTTCTATCTGTAAAGAAGTCGGGAGACATAAAATCGTTTCACTTAAGTTGTAGTAACCTTGCTGTTTTTTTTACTTATTTTCTGCTATGAAATTTTTTAAAAGGGAGAAGCAAACAGCGCTGGAAGCGATCTCTTATGCGCAGTGGATTGCCCACGCTCCAATGGTTTTCCAATCCTCAAGAGTGATGAGAAACACCGGAGTATTAACGGCATTGCAGGACTCTGGCGAAGAAGGAATATCGTTCAATGCACTGATGGAAAAAACCGGATTGCCATTATATGGCCTCCGTGTATTGCTCGAATCGGGTATGGGAAGTGGAATTCTGATTGAAGAGAGCGGAAAATATTTTCTCACGAAAACCGGATATTTTATTCTCAATGATGAAATGACAAGGGTGAATATGGATTTTGTCCATGATGTGTGCTATAAGGGATTGTATTATCTCGAAGACTCAATTAACCATCAAAAGCCGGAGGGACTAAAAGTATTTGGCGATTGGAAGTCAGTTTATGAGGCACTGTCTGAACTTCC
>JADLBA010000058.1 GCA_020848015.1 Crocinitomicaceae bacterium
CGCTCGTATCGGATGATAATAAATTCTTATTATGACCGAACAAACATTCGGTACCTATGATCCCTAACTTTGAAAGTTGATCCATTTTAAAAAACTTTGGATAATTGATCGAAAGTTTTTCATACAAAAGGTCCAGTAGCTCACTTCCCTCTTCACAACCTTCGGCGATCACGGATCCATTGACTGAGACCGCGTTATTGTTTACTCTGCAATATGAAGTAATGATGTTCATCGAATATTCCGGTGGTCATTTCATCTATTATCGTGAGATGGGAATTGCATAGATAAATTATTTGTGCTGGTTTTTTGAAGTACCAAAGATGCGTTACCCCCGCCAAAACCCGAAGCCGTTTTTAACGCTGTCTTTATTTCGTTGCTATGAGTTGCGGTGATGATATTGAGTGGAAAAGAAGTCCCAGATTTTTCAAAGCCAACCGAACGTATGAGTAGATTTCTCCGCAGACATTCTGTTGTCAAGACTGACTCAAGAACACCGGACGCGCCCAGCGTATGTCCGTAATATCCCTTAAAACTGTTCAGTGGTTTATTATCAAGGTGGGCAATATGGAAAGCTTTTGATTCCATTTCATCATTAAAAATAGTTCCTGTTCCATGAGCAGAGATAAAGTCTATTGAATCAACGGCGATATGCGCTTCTTCCAGTGAGTTCCGTACTGCAACAGCCAGTTCTTCTCCTGTGCGGGAGGGGCCGGATATATGATTAGCATCGTTCGTGACCGCACCTGACAATAGTGCCACAGCACTTTCGAGGCCGAGCTCCGCAGGATTATTGGACAGCACTATAGTAGCTGCTGCTTCGCCAATATTAATCCCATCTCTCGCTGCATCATAAGGCCGGCAGATTCGTGTGCTCAATGCATTCAATGAACGAAAGCCACTGACGACAAACTCACTCAGAATGTCTGCGCCTGTTACCACCACATGATCAAATAGACCGGAACTGATCTGTCGCTGACCATATATCAGAGCCAGTACCCCAGAAATGCAGGCAGATGAAACTACCGTAAAGTCTTTGATATGAAGCGTAGATGCCAAAAATGACGCTGATTCATGTAAAGAGTACCGTTTTCTTTGCTTTTTAGGTGTGCCAAGTTCATCAATATTTCCCTTGGTTGTGGAAAGGATAAACAGTGTTCTCCCCACCGGAAAGCTGATGCCTCTCAAATGATCGAGAGATAAAAGGCAAATTTTTTCAAAGCGATTTTCCGCTGCTGCCTGGCCGGAAATTCGTGATGAAAAATGTCCAAGCGGATATGGTATTTCAGAGAAAAGAGTGGTGTTTTCAAGAGAAGAATCCCCATTGAATACACGGTTGAAATTATTTTCTGTCCCAATACCCAGAGGGGAAGCGATGGAGTCTCCACATATCCAGACAAGCTCATTCATGATCTCTCAGAATTTCTGTAGCAATTTCCATTTTTCAAAAAAAGATGGGTTGGAAAGATGGAGAACAAATGTTTCCCTATCCACAAAAACCTGTTCTGAATAACCGGTTGCGACGAGCCGGTGGTCGTCTTTTTTGAAAATGCGATAGGAAAACTTAAGTTTTGCTGCGAGACAAGGGAGAAAAGTGGTTTCAACGATTACCCTGTCACCATATTTAAGAGGTAGCTTGAATTTGCAACTGACATCAACAATCGGAACTACCAAGCCGTTCCGGTAAAAATCGAGATAAGAAAGTCCGTGGCGATTGCCGAAATCTTCTCTGCCGTCTTCAAAGTAGCGGATGTAATGTCCATGCCAAACGATTCCCAGTGGATCGGCTTCATTGAAACGCACCTTGATTTCAGTTTTGCAACTCAGCATTTCTTCAATGAAATTTTGTATTGTTTCTCATTGTTTTTTCTGCTGTGTCTGGAATAAAAACCCGCATCTCACATTCACATATTAACTGGTTTCCAACCCGTGTTTCGGTACGCACAATGGTAACGTTGAAAACTTGGTTTGTTACTTCCATGGACGTGTTGAGCGTACTTCCCACTTGGGGAAGGCCATACACACGGAGATTTTTGATGGCAGCGATGTAGCCTATGGAAACGGGAAGGTTTTTTATGCAACTCTGATAACCTGCATGAGCAGCGGCAGTTTGTGCTATATTCTCAATGAGTCCTGATTCATTCAGGCAACCGTTTTCACAGAATATATTGTCTGCTTTTATCAAGAAAGAGGTGGTAGAGCCAACTTCTCCGGTAGCGACAATTGCATCTATCATCACAAGGGGTGCCCGCTGCGGAATGTATTTTGTTATTTCATCTTTTACAACCACTTCTAATCTTTCCAAAAATTGTAAAAATTAAACCACTGGTGGGGATATTTTCTGATTTTTCTTTCCAACTCGGAGACAAATAATGCCGCAAGCTGTGCCGAATATACCTCTTTTCCCTCATCACTTTTCCTTGCTATTGGTTTACTTCCGTAAAAATGATAGTGAAACGGCGAATCCTTGAATGAAAAGACAATTGACACAGGAACCCCGAATGCTGCTGCCAGCAAAAAGGGTCCCGCAGGGAAAAGAGCTTTTTTTCCCAGGAGTTCCAAACTGATTGTTTTATTTCCCTCAAGGTAGCGGTCAGCGTGAATACAAACAATCTCGTTTCTCCGGAGTGCTTCCCCTATCAGGAAAACGTGAGACAAGTTATTTTTTACAACAATGATGTTGAAGTTTTTTTTCCCCGTTACTTCGCTCATGTAATTTTTGATTTTCTTGTGTTCTGCATCATAGAGCACCACATTGACGGTTGTGTTGAGGCGTTTCAGCAGATGACCGGCAGCATCCCAATTACCGGTATGTGCACTTAAAAGAACTCCTCCCCTGCCTTCGCTAACCATTGTTTGCAGATACTCTTCTCCGTCGAAGTCGAAAGTGAAAGGATTTGGCAGATCAGCCATCACTACCATCTTGTCGAGTAATGTTTGTCCGAATACATAATAGGTTTTGTATATCATCCTTACCGAAGCAATGACGCTGCGCCGGTGCCGCTTTCTGAAGTATCTGTAAATATGACCCGAAGATGAATAAGAAAATAAGAAGAAATAAAAAGCGACGAAATAAAGAACGAAGTATGCAGGGCGGAGCCCCAACTTCTTGCAGATTAAAATAAAGATACGGTAACCGAGTGGAGTGCCGCGGGATTTACCCTGCCAGTCAGGCATGGAAATAGTATTACTTTTCTATTTTGCTGAATATATAATCATAAAAGTTCTGGAAAGTTACAATTCCTGAAAAGTCTTCCGGCTTCACCTTGAAGGCAAAATTGCTTTCGATTACCACTACGAGATCTATATAATCGAGGCTGTCAAGCTCGAGTGTATCTTTCAGGTTGGCATCCGGGATGATTTTTGAGGCATCTATTTCAAACTCCTCAACAAGGAAACCATTGATCTTCTCTATTATTTCTTGCCTGTCCATCAATTATAGCTACATTTTTTTTATTACGAGTGTGGAATTGGTCCCTCCGAATCCGAATGAATTGGACAAAAATAGATCAATATTTCTGTTCATGGGGGTAGTGACGATGCTGAGTTTTGCCGAATCCTCGTCCGGGTTTTCAAAGTTGATATTTGGTGCGATAAAATCATTTTGCATCATCAGAAGAGAATAGACTATTTCACTTGCCCCGGCCATCCAGCATTCGTGGCCTGTCATGGATTTTGTTGAGCTGACAAGCGTATTTGCATCACCGAATACAGCGTGAATGGCACGTGCCTCACTTGCATCGCCCGCCGGTGTTGAAGTTGCATGAGCATTGATATAATCTATATCTTTTGCGGCAACTGCTGAATCCTTAATGGCCATTTCAAGTGAACGCTTTGGTCCGTCGGTACTGGGGTTAGAGATATGCTCCCCGTTGGATGAAAAACCGTAGCCGACAATTTCCGCCAGTATCGGTGCTCCTCGTTTGATGGCAGATTCGTAGCTTTCTACTACAATGGTGGCCGCACCACCGCTGGGTACTAATCCGTCGCGGTCACGGTCAAACGGGCGCGATGCTTTTGCTGGCTGATCTTCGCGGATCGAAAATGCCCCGAGGGCATCAAAATTCCCCATTGAATAAATATTCGTTTCCTGTGCCCCTCCACAGATAATACAGTCCTGCATCCCGTTTCTGATCAGCATTGTCGCCAATCCTATCGAATGTGAGCCA
>JADLBA010000059.1 GCA_020848015.1 Crocinitomicaceae bacterium
CTCGGCTGTGGATCGCAATAAATTCAGAATCGTTCAGACTCCCCAGTGCTTTGAATTGTCTCTCTTGCGTGAGGCTTATGAACAACCCTTCTGTTCTTCTTTTACCGACGACGCTTCAGTTCTCGAAACCCTTGGATACCCTCTTCACCTTGTGGAAGGCAACCGTGAAAATTTCAAAATAACAACTCCCGGAGATCTTCGTATCGCCGAAGCGATGATGTGATCTGCTCATCCTTCGCCCTTGACAAAACATAGCCGAACATGAAAAAAATATCCTTCCTGCTCTTCCTTTCTGCGCTTATTTTCGCCGTTGCCTGCCGGCAGGCAGAAAAAAATAATACAGTTTCTATGGCTACTCCGCCCAAAGCAAAAAAAATCCCTTTTGAAATTATTACCCACGGCGATTCAAGAATGGATGATTATTACTGGATGCGTCTGTCCGATGAGCAAAAAAATGCCGCCTCGCCGGATGACCAGACACAGGATGTACTCAACTACCTGAACGCTGAAAATACCTATACCGATTCGGTAATGGCACATACCAAAAATCTTCAGGAAAAACTTTTTCTTGAAATGAAAGGTAGAATCAAGGAAACGGATCAGAGTGTGCCGTTTCGCGATAATGGTTATTGGTACTATACAAGATTCGAGCAGGGGCAGGACTATGCTTTCTATTGTAGAAAAAAAGAAAGCCTTGAAAATGGCACGGAAGAAATTTTGATTGATGGGCCGAAAATGGCTGCCGGAAAAAATTATTGGGCATTGGGTGGCTACAGCGTTAGCGAAGATAACCATCTGATGGGATACGGCATTGATGAAGTCAGCCGACGCATTTATACACTGTCATTCAAAAACCTTGAAACCGGAGAACAACTCCCGGATATTATTGAAGGAACCTCAGGGAGTGCTACTTGGGCAAACGATAATAAAACGGTTTTTTACACTAAAAAAGACCCAGTAACGCTGCGCGACTTCCAGATATGGCGACATACTATCGGCTCACCACAGAGCGAAGATGTACTTGTATTTGAAGAAAAGGATGAAGAATTTTCCTGTTTTGTTTATAAAACAAAAAGCGATCGTTTCCTGATTATTGGCAGCTCCCAAACACTGAGTAACGAATACCGTGTGCTGGAAGCGGATCGCCCCACCGGGCAGTTTCGCCTTTTTCAGCAGCGTGAGCGAAACCTCGAATACGGCATTGATCATTACGGCGATCATTTTTATGTGGTGACCAATCTCGATGCAAAAAATTTCCGTTTGATGCAATGCCCTATCAACTCAACCACCAAAGAAAACTGGAAAGAGATCATTGCCCATCGCGATGATGTACTGCTCGAAGGGATAGAGATTTTTAAAGATTACCTTGTTGTGGATGAAAGAAAAAACGGATTGACACAAATCCGCATTATGCGATGGGATAAATCGGCAGAGCATTATATGGAATTTCAGGACCCAGCTTATTCTGCCGGAATAGGAACCAATCCGGAATTTGATACTCAGATACTACGGTATGGCTATTCATCGCTGGTAACACCAACCAGCACCTACGACTATAATATGCAGTCGAAAGAACGCAAGCTCCTGAAACAACAGGAAATTGTGGGTGGTTACAACGCAGATCAATATGCCAGCGAAAGACTTTATGCTAAAGCACAGGATGGAACTTCCATTCCTGTTTCGATTGTTTACAAAAAGGGATATAAGAAAGACGGAACGGCACCTCTCCTCCTTTACGCTTATGGAAGTTATGGATACAGCCTCGATGCCTCTTTCAGCTCTGGTCGCCTTTCACTCCTCGACAGAGGCTTCGCTTTTGCGATTGCACACATTCGCGGCGGACAGGAAATGGGCCGACAATGGTATGAAAATGGAAAATTGCTGAAGAAAAAAAATACATTCACCGATTTTATTGATTGTGCAAAATTTCTGTGTGATTCAAAATATACGAGCAGTGAAAAACTTTTTGCAATGGGAGGAAGTGCCGGCGGTCTTCTCATGGGAGCAGTCGCTAATATGGCTCCTGACAGGTTCAGGGGAATTGTTTCGTCCGTCCCTTTTGTGGACGTAGTCACTACCATGCTCGATGAAAGTATTCCGCTGACAACGTTTGAATTTGACGAATGGGGAAATCCAAAAGATAGCACGTATTATTTTTATATGAAGAGCTATTCTCCTTACGATAATATTGAAAAAAAGAACTATCCGGATATTCTTGTCCTTACCGGTTAGTGGGACAGCCTGGTGCAGTACTGGGAACCGGCAAAGTATGTCGCCAAACTCCGCGATATGAAAACCGATTCTAATCTTCTTCTTTTCAGATGTAATATGGATGCAGGCCATGGAGGAAAATCAGGACGCTTTGAAGCTTTGAAAGAAGTGGCGCTGGAGTACGCATTCATGATGGACCGGGTGGGAATAAAGGAATAATTTCAGGGGGCATTATTTTATGATAGGATAATGCAATATATCTTCTACTGCTGAAACAGGATTTATTTCTTTGAATGAGGAGTGAAGACAATCTGCCGATTTCAATAAGTATTTAAATCTACCTATTTACTCGTAGCCTCTTCACTGATTGACGTAGATCATTTTGAACTGAATCTTCCTTTTTGTAATACCGATATGTTCCAAATCTATCTCAATGAGTTTTCTAAAAAGATTCCCGATGAATTTAAAATCATTTTATTGATAATGGTGCTTTCCACAAACCTCTAAAGGGGGCTATTCCAGAAAATATTTACCTTCTCTTTATTCCAGTATTCTAACCCAAATTAATCCCCGCAGAGAGGATATGGCGGAAAATGAAACGAGCCTTTTCATGAAAGCTACATAAATCTCCTGCACAAGTCAGTGAATTTATTTTACAGCAAGTTGAATTACTTACTTAGGATACCGAAAACAAAGTTGCTAATTCAATTATTTTTTTCATACCTGTATTATCCTAATTAGAATTAAGGCTAAGTATTGACATTCTGGTGAAACATTAGTCACACAGGTATAAGATGAATGATAAGCAAGACAGACACAAGGTATGATAATGGCTTACATTCAACTATACAAAGGAGAATCTTCAAAAGAAATCATTGAGAAAAAGCCCGTGCAGGCTCCGGGGGTTGAGCAACTTTCTTTTCCTACACTTTATTATCTTCGCACGTCTTAAAAAAGGGGTATATGAGCCAGGTCTATAAAGAGTTCAAAGGATTGGATCTTCCGGGTATTGCGGAAGAGATGCTGAATTTCTGGCAAAAAGAAAATATTTTTTTGCGCAGTATTGAAGAAAGGAACCCTTCCCAATCCTTCGTGTTTTATGAAGGGCCGCCATCAGCCAACGGAATGCCTGGTATCCATCATGTAATGGCGCGGACTATTAAAGATATTTTCTGCCGGTACCAGACTTTGGCAGGGAAGCGGGTCAACCGGAAAGCCGGATGGGATACCCATGGCTTACCGATAGAACTTGCTGTTGAGAAGACATTAGGTCTTCGAAAGGAAGATATTGGGGTGAAAATTTCTGTTGAAGAGTACAATAGTGCTTGCAGGAAAGAAGTGATGAAGTACACCGATAAGTGGGAAGAACTTACGCGAATCATGGGATATTGGGTGGATATGTCCACTCCCTATATTACCTATGAGAACAAATATATCGAGAGTGTCTGGTGGCTGCTGAAGAAAATATACGATAAGAAACTTCTCTACAAAGGCTTTACTATTCAACCCTACTCACCTGCCGCCGGAACAGGTCTCAGCAGCCATGAACTCAATCAGCCGGGAGCCTATCGCGAAGTAAAAGACACCAGCGCTGTTGTAATGTTTTCTGCCGATGGTTTTCGTTCAAAGGATGTACCTTTTATACAACTGCATCAAGATTGGTTGAGTGACACTATTGGATTGAGCTTTCTCGCTTGGACCACCACACCATGGACACTTCCTTCAAACACTGCCTTAGCAGTTGGAAAGTCCATCGAATATGTTGTAGTTGAAAGTTTTAACAGCTATTCGCACCAACCAATTCGCGTCGTGTTAGCGAAAAACCTGATGGGGAAATATTTTCCTGAAAATGACAGTTCGCTTTCATGGAATGACTATCAGCCCGGTGATAAAAATATACCCTTCCGGATAGTTGCGCAGTGCTTAGGCAGCGATCTGGAAAAAATCGCCTATCATCAACTGTTGCCATTTGCTCAACCACAGGAAGGAGATGCCTTCAGAGTAATTGTGGGCGACTTTGTTACCACTGAAGACGGAACAGGGATCGTTCATATTGCACCGAGCTTTGGTGCCGATGATTTTCGAGCAGCGCGTCAAAACGGTATTGGTTCACTAACTCTCGTTGATAAAAGAGGGCGTTTCCTACCGGTGGTGCAGGATGGCCGGTTCCTCTATGGCGATGAATATGTAAAAGAGGCATACTATTCCGATGATGAAAAAGCAGCAGAACTTTCCATCCAGAAAGAAAAACTCGCCGGCATCATAAAAGATACCGGCAAGTTGGCTTACCTCAGCGTAGATGACAGAATCGTTCTTCGCCTTCAGCACGAAAACAGATTGTTCAAAAAGGAAAAATACGAGCATAACTATCCGCATTGCTGGAGAACTGACAAACCGGTAATTTACTATCCATTAGACTCATGGTTTATCAAAATATCTGATGTAAGGGAGAGAATGGCAGGGTTGAACAAAACCATTAACTGGAAACCGGAAAGTACCGGCAGTGGTCGTTTTGGAAATTGGTTAGAAAATGCGAATGATTGGAATCTCTCCCGCTCGCGCTTTTGGGGAATTCCCCTGCCGGTATGGCGTACTGAAGATGGAGCAGAAGAACTTTGCATCGGTTCAGCAGAAGAACTGAAAAATGAAATTAATCGCTCAGTAAGTGCGGGTTATATGCAAAATAATCCACTCGGAAAATACCAATCGAACGTTCATTCTGCGGAGAATTATGCTTCTTTTGATTTACATAAACCATACGCCGATGAAATATTTCTGGTGTCCACCTCAGGAAAAAAAATGACACGTGAAAGCGACCTGATAGATGTTTGGTTTGACAGCGGCGCCATGCCTTACGCACAGCTTCATTACCCTTTCGAAAATAAAGATCAGATAGATAAGAGGACAAATTTCCCCGCCGATTTTATTGCAGAAGGAGTGGACCAGACACGCGGATGGTTCTATACTCTTCACGCCATTGCTACCCTCTGTTTTGATTCGGTTGCATACAAAAATGTGATTTCCAATGGACTGGTACTCGACAAGAACGGGAATAAAATGTCAAAGCGCCTTGGCAACGCTGTAGATCCTTTTACCACGATTGCTCAGTTCGGCCCGGATGCAACACGTTGGTATATGATCGGCAATGCCCAGCCATGGGATAATCTGAAATTTGATACCGGAGGGATTGCCGAAGTGCAGCGGAAATTCTTCGGAACTCTTTATAATACCTATTCCTTTTTTTCTATTTACGCAAATATTGACCGTTTCCGTTATGACCAACAGAATAAGCTACCTATTAGCAAGCGCTCTGAACTTGATCGCTGGATCATTTCATGCACAGAAAGCCTGAAAAATAAAGTATGTGAACTGTTAGATGATTACAATCCGACGCCAGCGGTGCGCGCCATGGAAAACTATCTCGATGAACATCTCTCCAACTGGTACGTCAGGCTTTCCCGCAAAAGATTCTGGCACGGCGAGCCATCTGCTGATAAAAAGGCCGCTTACGAGACTCTATACGAATGCTTGGTTTCACTGGCACAATTGATAAGCCCGGTGGCTCCTTTTTTTGGCGATTGGCTCTACAAGAATCTTACAGACTGTATCCGGGAAGATGCCCGAAAAATAGATTCTCCGATGAAGCACGATTCGGTTCACCTGACATTGTTTCAGCCGATAGACGAAAGTATCATTGACAAAGAACTCGAAGAGCGAATGGAGCTGGGGCAAAAGATATCGTCCATGATTCTCTCGATCCGCAAAAAAGAAAATATCCGCGTTCGGCAGCCCCTTCACACGGCAAGGATACCGGTACTCGACGAAACATTCCGCCATCGGGTGGAAGCCGTAAAAGGACTCATCTTGTCGGAGGTCAATATCAAACACCTTGATCTCGTTGACGAGTCTCAGGTACAGATTGTTAAAAATCTTAAACTCAACTTTAAGACACTCGGCAAAAAATGCGGTAAATTCATGAAAGATTTTCAATCCTTCGCACAAGAGAACCAGCAGAATATTATAAAATCCATGGGGGAAAACGGGAGCTATCCCTTCCAAGCAGACAGTGCTACAATTATTGAAATAACCAACGAGGACGTGGAGATTATGCCGGTGGATATTCCAGGCTGGAAGGTTGCGAACAGTGGAGCCCTGACTGTAGCGCTCGATATTTCAGTCACTGATGATCTGCGCCTGGAGGGGATTGCAAGAGAATTTGTGAATCGCATCCAAACATTGCGAAAAGATGCCGGTTTGGAGGTAACAGATAAGATAAGTGTAAAGATTGAGGCAAACCTTGCCTTCAACGAGGCTATCAATAGTAATTCGGAATATATTCGCAGCCAGGTTTTGGCAGGTGATATCCAATTGGCAGAAAAATTGGCTGACGGACACTTGGTTGAAATTGACGAGGGTATAGCCACCCGGATTTTTATTCAAAAAATGAATTAAAATGGCAAAGAAAAAAGAGGCACCCGCGCCTAAAAAGGAAGCGACACGCTACAACGACAGCGATCTCAAAGAATTTGAGAAACTGATCCATGAAAAACTGGAGCAGGCCAAGTCTGACCTTGAGGAACTGCGCCAGTCGCTTTCTCACGAAGGTGATAACAGCACAGACGATACTTCTCCGACATTCAAGATGATGGAAGACGGCAATGATACCATGAGCCGCGAAGAGGTGGCTCAACTTGCCGCACGCCAGGAAAAATTCATTACCTCCCTGGAAAATGCGTTGCTCCGGATAAAAAACAAAACTTACGGGGTCTGTCGAATAACGGGAAAATTGATTCCAAAAGAACGCCTTCGTCTGGTACCTCACGCCACCTTGAGTATTGAAGCGAAAAATATGCAGCAGTAGGCATTACGACTGAGTCGTTTTGATACAACACAATTGCGCAGTTTGAAAAAAGCCCTGTTCACGGTTTTATGTATTCTCATTGTTGACCAATGGCTTAAGCTGTGGGTAAAAATGAATTTTCACTATGGAGACAGCCTTACTCTGATACCAGGCTGGTTCAACCTTCAGTTTGTCGAAAATCCGGGGATGGCCTTCGGCTGGATGCTTCCAGGTAATGCGGGTAAACTCACATTATCTATATTCAGGATTCTGGTGGTCTCAGGTATCGGATACTATCTATACAAACTGATCCGTCAGAAAGCACATCAGGGATTTATTGTATGTGTTTCACTCATTGTTGCAGGGGCACTGGGGAATATCATTGACAGTGCGGTGTATGGGTTGATCTTTGACAAGGGAACCACACTCGATAAACAGTATGGAGATTATGCAATGTATTTCGGCCTTGCGAAAATGAATGGTAATGGCTACGCCCCATTTTTAATGGGTAATGTGGTGGATATGTTTCACTTCTGTAAGCAGGTTACCTTTCCTGAATGGTTTCCCTTCTGGGGAGGGCAAACCCGTGAAGTTTTTCCCCCAGTATTCAACGTCGCCGATTCCTCCATCACCCTCGGTATTATAGGTATCATGATTTGGCAAAAGAAATTTTTCAAAGAAACGGGCCCAAAAGAGACGCTGAGCACAGAAAAGTTGAGCGAAACCGAATGACTATTCGGCACTAATAAATTCAAGAAAATTATTCCAGGTTATCTCATTTTATCTGCTTACACAAGGGCGTTTATACCCTTGTCAGCTTGAGCATATTGGCCGTTCCCTGTTCAGAAATTGGCATGGAGGCTATGTTGATCATGAACTCACCATCTTTAATGTAGCTGTGCTTTTTCAGGAAATATCGCACATCCGCTATAGTCTGGTCGGTGCTGACCATTTTGTCATAGTAAAAGGCTTTTACTCCCCAGACAAGGTTCAACTGGGAAAGGATTTTCCTGTTTGCAGTAAATACATAGATGTTGGCGTTTGGTCTCCAGCTAGATAATTTATACCCGGTATAACCGGAAAATGACATGGTAGCGATTGTTTTAGCATTCGTACGTTTCGACAAACGGCAAGCGCTAAAACACATACTGTCTGTAAGGAACCTTGAAGTATCCTCTTCTTCGGGCACCTCTTCATGGTAATAAAGTCCGTCGTATTTTTCAGCTTCTCCCACAATGCTATTCATCATCCGGATAGCCTCCACAGGGTATTTTCCTACCGATGTCTCGCCGCTCAGCATTACAGCGTCAGCCCCATCGAGAACGGCATTTGCGACATCGGTGACTTCTGCACGAGTCGGTGACATATTCGCGATCATGCTCTCCATCATTTGAGTAGCAACGATTACGGGGCGAGCAGCGTTCAGGCATTTCTTTACGATCATCTTCTGAACAAGCGGAACGTTTTGCAAAGGAATTTCCACACCGAGATCGCCACGCGCAACCATCAACGCATCGGATTCTCTAATAATGTCATCAATTTGATCAACCGCCTCCGGTTTCTCAATTTTCGCAACCACTTTCGCGTGTTTTTCCGTCGCCTGAATAATTTCTTTTAATGCCACCACATCCTGGGCGGAACGAACGAAAGAAAGCCCGATCCAATCTACATTTTGACTCAGCGCAAAGTGCAGATCATTTATATCCTTTTCAGAAAGAGAAGGAAGCGATACCTTCGTATTCGGAAGATTCAGCCCTTTTTTCGATGAGAGAGGGCCACCCTGAATCACCTCACACTCAACGGTATCTCTGCCATTGGTATTCAGTATCTTCAACACGATTTTACCATCATCGAGCAGCACTGTTTCCCCCGCCTTAACATCAGCAGCAAACTCTTTATAGTTAGTATAAATCTGTTGTTCAGTGCCTACTTGCGGCACAGTGCTGATAATGATTGATTGGCCTTGAACAAGAGTGACAGAGCCGTTTTCCATTTCACCAATGCGGAGTTTGGGACCTTGCAGATCTGCAAGCAGGGAAGTATTCGTGCCAAGTTCAGCATCTATCTCCCGCACAGCATCAATCACTGCTTTGTGGTCTTCATAAGCACCATGAGAAAAGTTGATCCGCGCCACATCTAACCCGCTTAGGATCATATCTTTCAATACTTCCTTAGAAGATGATGCCGGGCCTATGGTTGCAACTATTTTGGTTTTTTTCATCCCTGCTTTTACCTGAAGGTGCATATTCCCAAAAAATAAGATTGTGTTTTGATTTTAATTTATCCAATGCCAGTGGAAAGGCGGCCAAAATAGAGGGGATTTCCCTAAGACGGCGATAAAAATCGTCGTTGGTCATCCACTGGCCATTATCCACCTTCAGCAAATAGTCGAACTGCGTCCATTCGGGGAGCATCCAGCCTCCGGATGATCTGTTCTCAACTAATGAAATGGTATATTGATAATCGCTGTTCTCATAGTCAAATCTGCTGAACAATATCTCGTCATTGTCGCTTTCGAGTCTTACATCATTTCCCTTTGACATATCCCAGCGAAAATGAATATTCATCGCCCAGGCAAGTTTGAAGTCTTTTTCAGATGACCGCAGACCAATGAGTTCGAAGTCGAACTGATCGCTGTAATCTATGTTAAGAATAAAGGTCTTCATTATTATTTCAGAACTTCCGGATGAGCACTTCAAAGTTCCCGTAAGTTTTAAGCGATGGCAGAACAATGAATAAAAATTATCTTCAATTTATTGTTTGAATAATTAGGGGGAAAATCATGTCAAATGTCATAGATTAGCTTGGATACATTCTGTTCTACTTCCAACCGGGCTTTTATTCCTGTATAAAATGCGCGGTTGTCTGACTGGTGA
>JADLBA010000060.1 GCA_020848015.1 Crocinitomicaceae bacterium
AGATGGTAAATTCGCGCAATAAGTGGTGCGCCCGCAATAAAAAGCAGGGTAAAAGCGGCTCCGAGGATCAGTGAAACATAAAATGCGCCGTTGAGGTGCTGTTGGTTGATCTCTTTGCGTTGAATGAGTGCGGGGCCGATTCCAATTTGAGAAAACAGTTCGGCAAAGCCCATTATGCTGAGCACTACACCCATCGTTGCAAAACTCTGCGGAGAAATCAGGCGTGCAAGTATGCCTGTATAAACCAACTGGATAATGATCTGCAGTACCACCGTCAGGGTATTCCAGCTAAAACCCGAGATAAATTTGGCCTGTGTGCTCACCTACTAATCAACAGCGTTATTAATATTTCAAAAGTGTACTCAATTGACAATGGAAAACAGATGGAATTATTCAAATCGTCAACACTCCAGTCTTTATTTTAGGTGATTGAAGGCAAAGAATTTTTTTATGAGAATTTTTTCATACATTCTGGCCAGTATGTTTTTGATGGGAGGGTACAGAAATCACAAGAATACCGGGCACAGGTGATGTAAAATACTGCAGAAAAACTCTTTCGGGAATGGAGCTTGTGTCGGTTCAGATCAATTCGATACCACTGTTTAGTCGCGATGGTGAAAAGTGGGATGCGTGGTTATCAGAAAAATAAAATTCAACTTGCCAAAACGGACTGGACGCTCAATCTGGTAATTGAGGTGTGTTGGATTTATTAGGATTACCGGTCGTTGTCCGGAGATAAATTTATGTTCTGCCATTTAGTATTGGGGATCAGGAATATCGGTTACTTTAGTAACGTCAAATACTAAATAATCAAGAACAATGAAAAAAACGCTATCACTTATTTTGTTATCACTGGTTTTCCTTTTTGCAAGAGCGCAGGGAACACTCGAATTTAACCAGGTAAAAATTATCACCAATACACTTGAAACCGTTCCTTCGGGTAAGGTATGGAAAATTACAGCGATGTCTGGGACTGCATCAGGGGACTGCGTTCCGCATCCAGACCAATTGAACTACGTAAATGTTTGGTATAAAGCCCCCTCAGTCAGCGGTTTTATTCTCAATGGGAATAAGGTGTATAGTATGATCAAATTCCCGGCCAGCGGACAACGCTATAACAGCAGTGCCTGTGCTACTCCCGGATATTGCTGTGATAGCAATCTAACCACTTACAATCAATCGTCTGATCCGCTTGTATTGCCGATGTGGTTGCCGGCAGGAGCGACGCTACAATCGGTTGGCTCCGGAATTTTCCTATCGGTACTCGAGTTCAATATAGTGCCGTAATTATTGGGATGATATGCGGTGTATAAAAACAAAAATCCCCGCATTGCGGGGATTTTTTTTACTCAACCGTTTTTTATCTGGCAATTCCGACAGCACGTTTTTCCCGTATCACGGTCACTCTCACTTGTCCGGGGTAAGTCATTTCAGTTTCAATTTTTGAAGCAAGGCTGATGGCAAGTGCATCTGCCTGATCGTCTGTTACTTTTTCTGCTTCTACCATGACGCGCAACTCACGACCCGCTTGTATTGCAAAAGATTTGGAGACTCCGGGGTATTCTAATGCCATATTTTCAAGATCGCGAAGGCGCTGTATATAAGCTTCCACTACTTCTCTTCTTGCGCCTGGTCTTGCACCGCTGATAGCATCGCAAACCTGGATGATAGGGGCGAGCAGTGTTTTCATTTCAACCTCGTCGTGGTGTGCTCCGATTGCATTGCAGACATCGGGTTTTTCGCCAAATTTTTCTGCGAGTTTCATTCCGAGGATTGCGTGCGGGAGTTCGCTTTCATCGTCGGGAACTTTTCCGATATCGTGCAGGAGACCTGCCCGCTTAGCAGCTTTTGGACTCAGCCCCAGTTCACTTGCCATAGTCGAACAGAGATTGGCTACCTCGCGGGAGTGCTGCAGCAGGTTTTGACCATAAGAAGAGCGATATTTCATGCGACCCACCATACGGATGAGTTCCGAATGAAGCCCGTGAATACCCAATTCGATGCAGGTGCGTTTTCCAACCTCAACAATTTCCTCTTCGATATTTTTCGTCACCTTGCCAACGACTTCTTCTATACGGGCAGGGTGGATGCGTCCGTCGGTCACTAACTGGTGCAGCGAAAGCCGAGCTATTTCCCTGCGAACAGGGTCAAAACACGAAAGTACAATCGCTTCCGGTGTGTCGTCCACTATGATCTCGACACCGGTTGCTGCTTCAAGTGCTCGTATGTTGCGTCCTTCGCGACCAATGATGCGCCCCTTGATTTCATCGTTTTCGATGTTGAAGACTGAAACGCTGTTTTCTACAGCGTGTTCTACTGCTGTTCGCTGAATCGTCTGGATAACGATTTTCTTTGCCTCTTGGTTTGCTTTGAGTTTGGCTTCGTCAACAATAGACTGTATCTGTCCGGCAGCGGCATTCCTCGCCTCTTCCTTGAGTTGTTCCATCAACTGAGCGCGGGCAGCATCTGCCGACATCTGTGCCATTTCTTCCAGCAGGGATACAGCTTTCTGGGTATGTTTTTCGAGGTCTGCCTGCTTCTTTTGATTGAGTTCTGTCAGTTTGGACAGGTTTTCTTTCTGATGGTCAAAATCTTTTTCTTTCCTGCGCGATTGTTCAATTTGTTGTGACAGCTCCCGCTCCTTGTTCTTGAGACGATCTTCGCTCTGCTGCAGTTTTTTGTTGCGGTCCTGAACATCCCGCTCATACTGACTTTTTAATTCGAGAAACTTTTCTTTTGCCTGAAGTATTTTTTTCTCCTTAATAGTTTCTCCCTCCTTGATCGCTTCGTTGAGAATGCTCTCTTTCTTATTGTTCAATACATTGTTCAGTATGAACCAGGCGATACCGCCGCCAACGAGAACACCAACAACCACTGCGACTGCCAAATAAATGGAATCCATAGTTGTAAATAGGTTTTATGGGTCAATGAAACAGAAATATCCGTTCCAAATGAACCCTGTGTTAAAAATTTCAGCCTCTTACGGCTGATGAATTAAACTGAGGATGTGAGGAAAAAGAAATCAGTCGAGATAGCTGTCCAGCAGGTTCTCCAACGAGAGCAGGTCTGGTGTCAAGTCAATAGCTACCGGAACTTCCACGCGCTCCACTACTGTTTCTACTACCTTTTCGACAATAGTTTCTGCGGGAGCCTGCTTTCTCGATGCCACTTGCAGCGCTGCCATGGCGAGAAGATCCAGCTTATCCTTGACAGCATAGTTTTGCTGAAACATCTTAATGCTCTCTTCAATTTGTTGCTCTGCCTTGCGAATGAGCGGCTCCTCAGACTTTTCCACCGTCAGTGGATAAGCCCGACCCGCAATGTTCACTTTGATGGAAACTTCATTCATACCTTATGCATTATTTGTTTAGCAGGGCAATACAATCATCAATTTCCTTAACCAATTCGTTGATCCTCAGTTTAGCCGAGGCACGGAAACTTTCCTGTGCCGACGGTTGCAACGAATTTGCTGTTTCGAGTTCACGGTTCTTCTCATTGAGTTCTTCCACAGTGGAGAGGAGTTCCTTATTGATCTTATAAAGTGAAGCAAGTTCTTCCTTCATTTTTGAAACCTGCTGTTCTAAACTCCGCCTAGCCCCACCCAGCTGCAGGATTTTTTCCTCTATTCGATTCAATACCTCTTTGTGTTCCATGGAATTGCTTAAAAATTAGCCCCGAACCCGAGAACGTTGCCAAATGTACGAATTGACAGCGGGTTTTTACAAGCCCATTTTTCAGGGTGCCGATGTTGAAAGAATATCCTGCCTACCTACCATGTATTAGGCACAAAAGTTGACCTTAGCAATATCGTGAAATCCACAGTTGGCAGGTGTCTGAGAGAATTGGTGGCTTCCGTCCCGCAGAAGGTGGGCGGGGGAGTATTATTAGCATTTTTCCCTTTGAGTATGCTGATAGGCGGGTCTGGACAGGAGAGCAAAAGAGCAGATACTGTTGATAATACCGATCAGGGAAAAGATTCACTGTCTATTGGTAATTATCCCACCGGGTTTTTCGGGTCACCATTAGATATCCCCCTGAACTTATCAGGCAACTTCGGGGAACTGAGAACCAATCATTTTCATGCCGGAATTGATTTAAAAACACAACAGCAGGAAGGTCTCAAAGTATATGCATCAGCCGGGGGCTATGTCAGCAGGATCAAGGTTTCTCCGGTAGGTTATGGTTATGCTATATATATAGATCACCCGAATGGTTACACAACCGTTTACGGGCATCTGAAGAGCTATGCGGATAAATTTGCGCAGTATGTTTTTGAAAAGCAGTATGAGCAGCAGTCATTTGCTGTTGACCTTTTTCCGGCACCAGGTGCATTGCCTGTGGAAAAAGGTGAGGTTATTGCCCTCTCTGGTAATTCAGGGGGAAGCGGTGGCCCTCATCTTCATTTTGAGATCAGAGAAACAGTGACCGAAAAGGTGCTGAACCCCTTGCTTTTTGGATTTGATATAAAAGATAAGATTCCTCCAAGCGTCAACGGTATTTGGATCATTCCGATGAATGACAGCACCTCGGTCAATGGAGGAAAAATTCCCCTTAGCTTTCCGACCAGAAGCACTTCGGGCAATTGCCTGTTAAAATCTTCTGTTACTCCTACTGTCTATGGAGAAATTGCTTTTGCCATTCATACCAGTGATATGCTGGATGGAAATACCAACCGATGTGGAATATACCGGATTGAATTGTTTGTAGATGGATTACAGATTTATGGACAAAGAATGGATCGGTTGGACTTTGCCACTAACCGGGCAATGAATGCCCATACTCTGTATGAAAGATATAAAAAGGACAGGAGCCAGATACATGGTTCATACAGGCTTCCAGGTAACCCATTGGATATTTATGACAACTTGGTGAATGACGGCATTGTTACGCTGAAAGATGGAAAAGACCACCAAGTGGAATATAGAGTAGTGGACATTATGGGGAATGAATCAACGGTAAAGTTTAAGGTTCATGCAGCCGCCAGTTCTAAAGAAAAGCCTAAGAGAAAAAGAGAGAGTCTTGCTCATTTCGATTGGGAACAAGACAACTCTTATGAAAGCGATGAAATCAAATTGAATATTCCGGCTTTTGCGTTGTACGAGGATGTTGATCTAACGATCACCAAAAAAGAAAAAATGGCGGGGGCAATTACTCCTACTTATATAATAGTATCCCCTTATGAGCCGCTACATGAAAAATATTCACTTTGTATCAGAGTAGATAACCTCGAAGAAAAATACAGAGACAAAGCAGTGGTAGTGAGATGGGATCCGGATAAGGATAAGATAATTGCTGAGAGTAGTTCTTATAAAGATGGCTTTGTGTGTGCCAGCCCTATCTACTTGGGATACTTCGGAGTAAAAATAGATACCGTAGCTCCGGTGATTACCAACACTGATTTTACCGCAAATATGAAGGGTCGTACGCAGTTTTCATTTCGTATCTCCGACTGGTTAAGCGGTATTGATAGCTATACTCCGACTATTGATGGAAAGTGGGCATTGATGGAGTATGATGCGAAGACGAACCGGCTGACTTATTATTTTGATCCTTCCCGCATACGGAAGGGAAAGCATTCTTTCGGTTTAACAGTGTGTGATATGGCAGGAAATGAAAAGAGTTTTTCAGAAAATTTTGAGTGGTGATGCTGAGTTTTTCTGAGCGGATATTAGAATAAAAAGTCTTCTTTTTTCATATCGAGCCATTCCAAAGCAGAATTGCAAAATATATCCTCGATTTCTTCTGGATTGAGATTCATTTTTTCAATAAAGCGGCCAATCTCCAGATCGCCTAATGGAAACGGATAATCGGTACCCAGTGATACACGTTTTGTGCCTTGGTACCGGAGTATATATTGGAGGAGATCCGGATCATGGGTGGCGCTGTCAACCCAGAAATGCTTCAGGTAACTTCTCGGAGAAATAGCATTATCAATAGCTACGAGATCGGGTCGGCAATTAAATCCATGTTCGATCCTTCCGAGTGTCGGAATGAAGGAGCCGCCTGCATGAGCAAAATTGAATCTCACTTTGGGAAATCGCTCCATTACCCCGCCAAAGATCAGTGAACAGATGGCTCTGGTGGTTTCAGCGGGCATTCCAACCAGCCAGGGAAGCCAGTATTTTTTAATGTCATCTTGTCCCATCATTTCCCACGGATGCACTAATACACACATATTTAGTTTTTCACAGGCTTCCCACAAAGGAAAAAATCCTGTTTCGCTCAGGTTTTTACCGTTGATGTTTGAACCGATTTGGATACCTCTCATTCCCTCTTTCCTGCACCGTTCCAGTTCTGCAATGGCAAGTTCAATATCCTGCATAGGCAGGGTGCCAAGGCCGATATAATTTTTTGGGTATTTCTGCACCAGATCAATGATATGATCATTGAGAAAACGCGCAACACCGGCTCCATCATGGGGTTTTGCCCAGTATGAAAACAGGACAGGAATGGTACAGACTACCTGAACCTTGGTGTTGAACTTTGCATATTCTGCGATGCGCACTTCAGGGTCCCAGCAATTCGAGGCTATTTCCCGGAAAAATTTTTCACCCTGCATCATGTGTGCAAAACCGGTCTTGTGGTGCTCAAGATGAATAAAAGTACCGTAACCGAATTTTTTTGTCCATTCCGGAAGGTGTTCCGGAATGATGTGGGTATGCATATCAATTTTCAGCACTGTGCAAATACTATCTCATACAAATTTAATGCAGGTAAGAATTCTTTGAGAATTGATTCGATAGTATGTATGAGAATCGGTTTCGTCAAAAAATATTGCGGGGAGATTGAAAGTGAAGTGGATGATCTCTATTCCTCTTTTTTGACGGTCTTTAGATCAAGCATATTGATAGGATTGGTTTGAAAACCGGAAATCCCTTTTCTGATAAAATGAGAAACCTGGTCATAATAAAGAGGGATTACAGGCAGGTCTTCAGAAATAATTGAGTCGAGTTGATGATAAAGATTTTCTCGTATCCTGTCATCTTTTTCTATTGTCGCCTGAAGATAAAGTTTGTCAAAAGCAGGGTTGGCGTAATGCGTATAGTTAGGACCCGATGGACTGAAATTTCCCGAATAGAATACACTGAAAAAATTTTCTGCATCGGCATAATCTGCCAACCAGCTTTTTCTGAAAATGGGGAGTTGATTTTTTGCGGTTGCATCGCGGAGCGATGCGCTTTGCATAACCTGCACACGAATGCGGAAACCTGATTTTTGCAATTCGTGCTGAATATACTCTATCAGATCAGCGTAGTCTCCTGTGGTGGAGATGGTCAGTTCCGGCAACCCTTGTCCGCTCGGATATCCGGCATCTTCGAGCAATCGCTGCGAAAGCGCCGGATTGTATGTCGGATTTTTCTTTGTTAAATATGAGAGACGAAGTCCCGGTGGAATAAAACTTTCTCCGGCTGGAAACACGGAATTGTTTCTCAGAAATTCCACCATTTCTTCTTTGTTGATTGCATGGTGCAATGCTTTTCTGATACGGAGATCGAGCAATGGAGAGTTTTTGTTGGAAGGGATGGAAGGGTCTATCGAAAATCCGAGATAATCGGTCTTGATAAATGGGACACGCTGAAAAGTGATTTTATTTTCGTAGGCACTTGCAAGATTGCCTTCCGAATCTATCAGTTCATCTTTGTATGAAGCATGAATACCACTTATAAAGTCATACTGACCCTGTAGTAACCCTTGGAATTCGACCGTCATATCGCGTACAAAATCAATTTTGACAGCATCCAAATAGGGGAGGCTTGTTCCGTGCTGGTCTTTTTGCCAATAGCTGTTGAAACGATGAAAAACAAGAGCAACGTTTTCGTACCAGAATGCAAAACGAAAGGGACCCGTTCCGATTGGATGATTCCTGAATCCGGCACCAAAATGCTCTACGACTTCATGCGGAACTACATTGCAATATTGCGTTGTCAGCATTCCTAGGAATGGATGAAATGCTTCACGCAGATGCAACACAAGTGTTGAGTCGTTGGGGGCTTCAATGCCTCCGCTGATACTAGTATCTATTCTTTTAAATATCCACTGCCCCGGTGACGCAATACTTGGGTTCATGATTCGCCCGAAACTGTAAACAAAATCACCGGCGGTCACTTTTCGATGGATGGAATCAGTAAATAATGGTGAGGGGTGAAAAAAAACGGAGTCACGAATAATAAAGGTATAGGTAAGTCCATTGTCTGAAATTTCCCAACGTCTGGCTATTGATGGAACTACATTCATTGCACTGTCGAGTTCTACAAGTCCATCGAAGAGTTGATTTGTAGCCCACATGATTTCAAGTTCTCGTGCGAAGGCAGGATCGAGAGAACTGATGCCGTTGCTTTCGTTGTAGCGGAATATCATCTTCTTTTCTTCCATATTACCGTTATGGCATGAAATGAAAAAAAGAGTAATAATGCCGGCAATGGCGGTAATAAAAAAGTGAGGCCGTGTGATCACGGCCTCAAATGTAGTTGTTGCAGGGAAAAAATTATCCTTCAGGAATACCAAGCGCTTTTCTCAGTAATGCAGCCCCTTCGGGATTATAGTACCTGTCGGTGCGTGGATCTCCTTGCGGAGTAAAACGTTTCCAGATGCCGACACGCACACCGCGATCATAACGCCCTTCACTCTCTAAACTACCGTCAGGATAATAAAAACGGAATTTTCCGTGTTCAATATATCCGTTTTCAGTCAGCAGGTACTCGCCGTCCATTTTTATATAACCCTCCTGCATTGCTCGACCTTTATA
>JADLBA010000061.1 GCA_020848015.1 Crocinitomicaceae bacterium
TCATTTTGCTTACAAACAGGTAATCTCCGACCATCATACTCTTTTCCATAGATGGTGTAGGAATGGTGAATGCTTCAATAAAAAAGGTGCGGATCACACTCGCGGCAACAATCGCAAATACAATGGCCTCACCCCACTCACGCACAAAGCCTTTTTTCTTATTCGTCCAGTCCCGGGGGCCGGCAAATGCCTGCTCTTTTTCCCGGAACGCCAGATTGGGAATGGCATACCACGGGAGTAGGCCAAACAACCATTGCTGTGTCGTGCTTCGCTTGTTGAATGCTATGCCGAGTTCCACGTTGATTATGATCAGCATAATGAGATTTACACCCGGCAGCAGCAACAGGATAATCCACCACCACGGACGTTTGATCGCCTTCAAAAACGGGATGAATTGTACGACCGGTACATATCCAAGCACAACATTTTTCTGCCCCGCTCTTTTCAGAAGTGAGGGTAATGAAACGCAGTAGATAAGGATAAGAAGAGCTAAAAATATTTCAGGTAAATGCATAGCACTGTCAGAATTTTAAAAAATCATGGATGGTATAAACACCTTTTTTACCGAACAACCATTCGGCTGCCATCACCGCTCCCGCAGCGAATCCCTTGCGTCCTTTGGCTTCATGTATCAGGCTGAGGTTGTCTTCCGTCCCGGAATAGGTAATCATGTGTGTACCGGGAATATCACCTTCGCGCTGTGAAATGATGCTTAGTTCTTCGGGTGAAGACGAAAGGTCATTGACCCATTTTGTTTTGCGGCTGAGTTCTTCAATGATCCCTTCGGCTAGGGAGATGGCTGTTCCGCTGGGCTTATCCAGCTTCGCAGTATGATGAATTTCGATCATGCCCGGCTCATATCCGGGAAAATTTTTCATGATGCGGGCAAGTTCGCGGTTCAGATGAAACAAAATATTGACACCGATCGAAAAATTAGTTGCATACAGGATGGATTGGCTTCGATTCAGAGCCTCCGTGCGTATTTCGGGCAAACGGTTGTACCAGCCGGTGGTGCCTACCACTACCGGACAGCCGGCCTCAAAACACTGAAGAATATTATCGGCAGCAGCAGAGGGAGTAGAAAATTCTATGGCAATATCAGTATCTTTCAAATCGCCAGGAAGGAATGGCCTGCCTTTATCCACACGGATACTCACCGTATGCCCTCGCTCTGAAAGTACCGTCTCAACTTCCTTTCCCATTTTTCCGTAACCAATCAAGGCAATATTCATGGCGCTAAGTTAAAAATGAAATTCAATACCAATTCCAGCGCTTATTTGCCCGGTGGAGATCAATGATGGATGGATATTCATACTGAGATTTCGCGACACGTCATAGTAAAAAAGATGCGCATCTACATTGGCATCAATGATCTGTAAAATATATACTCCTGCAAGACACATATAGCTGATGTCGAGCCAGCGGTGGTATAATTCCTGCCCCTTATTGAGATTGTATTTTAGCGGATCAATGGATGGTACGGTAGTAGGATTGCCGTCAGCAGATGCTACGTATGCATTTTTCCACTCATGGTAATTTTTAGTATTATCAGCAATAAAATAAGTACATACTCCAAAGCCGGCATAAAGAATGGGCAACTTCCAGTATTTTTTATTATATATCTGGCCGGCTCCCGGCAGCGCGGCTGCCAGCACAGTCGCTTTTGCAGGGCTGTGTGGAAGATGCCATTTGCGTTGGAAATCGGTAGAGTCTTTTTTTTCTGCTATGCCATCTAACTGCGCATATAACTGGGAAAAGCAAAATAATAAAATGACTATCGTCTGTAATAAATTCAGAGGATTTATTTTGTTGGCTATTGCCTTGGGGTTATAGTGATATTTCTTCAGAGGGGTTTATATTACCTGCGCAGCAAAAATAATCATGTTTTCCCCGCAGATATTCCTCTGACGGCAGGAGATTTAAGAGTGGTAAATAGAAGCACTGAGGATACTTTTCTTCACTCTGCTTTAATTACTCCTCCCGTACACCAATTTATAGCTCCAGCATATCCACTATTCTCTGAAGGTCATCATCCGTAGCGAACGGAAGTTCGATTTTGCCTATACCGTGTTCAGAGCGTTGCAATTTTGCTTTTTTACCAAACTTTAAACGCAGGTCTGCCTGCATCTTTTGAAACTCGATGGGGAGAATGACTTTGTTTGATTTAAAAAGTCGCGGGACATCGTCTTCTTTCACCAACTCTTCGACTTTTCTAACGCTGAGATCCTTTTCTAAAATCAGCCGGTATATCTTGAGTTGTTTTGCTTCCGGCTCTGCATTGATCAATGCTCTGGCATGCCCCATGGAAATTTTCTTTTCAATGATACCAACTTGGATTTCCGGGGGTAGCTTCAGTAAACGCACATAATTGGTAACTGTAGTTCGGTCTTTTCCAACGCGCTCTGCAAGTTTTTCGGTTGTCAGGTTGCATTCTTCCATCAAGCGCTTATAGCTGATTGCTACTTCGAGAGAATTCAGGTTTTCGCGCTGAATATTTTCCACGAGAGCCATTTCAAGCATGGCTTGGTCGTTGGCTGTGCGTATATACACCGGCACCTCTTCGAGCTCTGCCATCTGCGCTGCACGGAAGCGGCGCTCACCACTGATGATCTGATATTTTTGTGCGGAAATTTTCCGCACGGTGATGGGTTGTATAAGCCCCAGTTCCCTAATGCTTTGTGCCAATTCGATCAATGCGTCAGGATTAAAATCCTGACGAGGCTGAAATGGATTGGCCTCTATCTGCGAAATGCTGAGCACCGAAATGGGGCCGGCGACATTGCCAACTTCCTTGTTTCCTTTCTCTGTTACTACGACTTCTGGTTTTACTTCCGCCGTCTTTGCAACCGTCTGTGCATTTTCTAAAAGGGCACTCAGCCCACGTCCCAATGCTTGTTTCTTAGCCATTGTCAACGTTGATGTATTTGTCTTCGCCCTTCATTTTTGTCA
>JADLBA010000062.1 GCA_020848015.1 Crocinitomicaceae bacterium
AACAATATCGGTGCATATTGCGACGGGATGGAGCCAGTGTCATTCACCGGTGGATATTCTAACCCTGCTGATGGAAATGCTACTATTTACCTGTTATCCAGCAGCAATTTTGGTTGGCAGGGGTCTTACCTTCTAGTCACGGTGACGCACCCTGATAATAGCACCGATCAATACACTTTTACTTCCGGCAATACATTTACTATCGCTAATGCCCCTATTTCAGTCAATGATCAGATATGCATCAATTATGTTTCTTCTGGGGTAGGAGATGCCAATAATACCGTCTGGATATTTAACTGTAGTAACCAGGGTCAAACCATCATTGGGCCAGGGCTTACGCAGGGGCAGATTTGGTGTGGAACATCTGGTTGTACGGCACAGCCGCTGAACGGAACATGGACTGTATCAGGACCAAATGGCTGGAGTTTATCGAATACAACCCAATACAACACTGTGTTCACTCCCGCCCAGTACGGGATGTACAATGTGTGCTTCAACGACCCTGCTTGTAGC
Organism: Crocinitomicaceae bacterium; assembly: GCA_020848015.1. Classification (GTDB taxonomy): domain Bacteria; phylum Bacteroidota; class Bacteroidia; order Flavobacteriales_D; family Sanyastnellaceae; genus JADLBA01. The sequence goes on from JADLBA010000062.1 coordinate 514, forward strand.
ATCAATCATTGCTACCAGTTAGAATATACACAGCCCCCTACACTGAGTATGAGTCCTGGAAATGATGTGTTGCTCTGCAACAATGAAACTACATCAATCAATTTAAATACTTCGGATATTGGAGGAACAGGGACAGTTTCCTGGTCGGGAACAGGTGTGACTGCTTCACCCAACGGATTATCGGCGGTGGCGGGACCTTATTCCAATTATACCTCTACTACTGTGATGGCAACCCTTTCCAATGGCTGCGGATCAGCGACCGACTCATTCCTTCTCGAATATCAGCCCAATGTTCCGGAGCCGGTATTGACGGATCAGTTAATTTGCAGTGGATCGTCTATCGTACTCGATCCGGTTCCTTCTAACGAGGATAACCCCAACATTCAATACGACTGGTCTCCCAATGCAACTGGTTCTACCTATAATGTCACCCAATCCGGAACCTACAGTGTAATGGTTTCCAATGATTGTGATCAATCAGGTACCGCGACTTCTTTTGTTACACTTGTGCCGCCGGCGACACTCGGAGAAGTACCAGAAGTGACTATTCTCGAATGTGACCAACAGTCGGTAGTACTTACTGTGGGTGTTCCTTCTGGTTATTCTATTCAGTGGGACAATGGAAGCAGTGAGTCTTCTATCACGGCTACTGAAACCGGCAATTACTGCTTTGAAGTAACCGATACGCAAGGATGCAACACTCTTGTGGAAGGTTGCAGTAATGTGATCATTAGTTCTGCTCCGCAGGCATTCCCCGGCGATTCAAATACCAAGCTGCTTTGTCCGGGTGAATGTGAGGAACTCGATCTCGGATCAATATCCGGCACATCGTATAGTTGGATTACCAACTGCGAGGATTATATCGTTGCGTCTGAAGAGTCTTCGGTTAGTATCTGTAGTGATCAGATTCCGGCACTTTGTCTTGGTGATGCTATCAGCATTGTGGGAACTATTTCTAATGCTTGCGGTTCTTCTTCTTCGGAATGGATCGTACAGGCTAATCTGTGTGAGTTGACCGTTCCGAACGTGTTTACGCCTAATGCTGATAGCCTCAATGCGCATTTCTTTATCCAAGGGCTTGAAAACTATCCTGGAACGCAGGTGAAGATTTTTAACCGCTGGGGCGGAGAGATATTCAGCAGTAGTAATTATAAAAATGACTGGGGACCTGCGGATCTTTCAGAAGGAACTTATTTTTATACGATACTTCTTCCTTATGGAAATAGAAAAACGCGGGAAGGGACATTTACCGTTCTCAGATAGAGCATTGTGGAGAGTACCGTGAATGTGCAGGAAATTCAGAGAATAATGATTTGATGTGATCCGGATGGTTATATTTCACTTTTCACCGTCGTTTGCCCGTTGGTTGTGGTTATTCTAAGGGAAATAAAATTCTTTTTCAAGATTGTTTGTGTGTGAATATAAGCGGAGCTTTGCACTCTCCTGTTTTTTGAAATTCACCTGCTTTGAACGTATTGATATTTTCCTGTTTTGTGCGAAGGGACACCCCAGAAAAAAAAGCGGCTAAATTTTAGACTGAAAAGAGGTTTACAATATCTCTTTGCTCGTGATTTTTCACAAGCAATCTGCTATAAACATTATTTGAAAACGGGGACTGAATACTGACTTTGTAAATGGTTTTAGCAATATCTATAACCTTTTCTGCACTGTATTTCCCTCCCACTGAATTAGCCTTCGCCCAACCCAGGTTTTGCTAATGAACGACCAAACTCACACACTACGAAACACCCATCTGTTGTTTACAACCAAACTATAAGGGCATCAGTCAAGCATGAATTTTTTGAATCTCCGTAAGGAGCCTTGAATTGGCCAATGTTTATTATAAAAATTTCCGAAATTCCTTATCAATGGGAATGTTAGTGCCATCTCGCTCTTCTTCCGTAAAATTGCGTATGTCAAAAACGAAAACGGCTTTTTTCTGCCAGAACTGTGGTACTCAGAGTGCCAAATGGATCGGAAAATGCCCCTCCTGCGGTGAGTGGAATTCCTTTGTAGAGGAGGTAGTCTCACGCGACGATAAAAAGCCTTCAGGTTTTTCTACAAAGAAAAAAAAATCGAAACCACGCCTGATCTCGGATCTGCAAACCGACACAAAACAGCGCATACCCATACTTGATCAGGAACTTCATCGTGTGCTTGGTGGTGGGCTTGTGCCTGGCAGCCTCATTCTCTTTGGCGGGGAGCCCGGTATCGGAAAATCCACACTTATGCTTCAGGTGGCATTGCGACAACTTAATCTCAGCGTTCTGTATGTTTCTGGAGAGGAAAGCGAAGAACAGATACGGATGCGCGTTGAGCGGCTGGGTATGGACAATCCGCGGTGCTATGTTCTGATGGAAACGGAGTTGGATACTATTCTTGTTCATCTTGAAGATGTGCAACCTAATTTGGTGATTATTGATTCTATTCAGACACTTCAGTCAAGCGATATTGACAGTGCGCCTGGAAGCATTTCACAGGTACGGGATTGCACCACGCGCCTGATGAAATTTGCGAAGGAAACTCATACGCCTGTTTTCCTCATCGGCCATATTACGAAAGAGGGAACGCTGGCGGGACCTAAAGTACTTGAGCACATGGTGGATACTGTTTTGCAGTTTGAAGGCGACCGCCATCATATTTACCGCTTGCTTCGCAGTACTAAAAACCGGTTTGGCTCTACCAATGAATTGGGCATTTATGAAATGCAGGGAACCGGATTGCGCGAAGTCGCAAATCCGTCAGAAATACTGATTCACACGCAGAGCGAGCAACTCAGCGGCTCTGCCATTGCGGCCACGATGGAAGGGTTACGACCCTTGCTGATTGAGATACAGGCTTTGGTGAGCACAGCAGTTTATGGAACACCCCAACGCAACACAACGGGATTCGATATTCGCCGGCTGAATATGCTGCTGGCGGTTCTAGAAAAGAGATCGGGATTCCGGCTGGGAATGAAGGATGTGTTTCTCAACATTGCCGGAGGGATGAGATTGGAAGATCCGGCAATGGATCTTGCAGTAATCAGCGCTGTCCTTTCTTCCAATGAAGACATCCCCGTTCCCGCGAACTACTGCTTTGCAGGAGAAGTTGGTCTTAGCGGTGAAATTCGCCCGGTGCCCCGGATTGATCAGCGTATTAATGAAGCGATGAAGCTCGGTATGGAAAAGATATTTGTGTCGAAGCACAGTAAAGGTCTGCAGGAAGTGGGAAAGGGTATTCAGATAGTGGCTGTAGGCAAGGTAGAGGAGTTGTTTTCCGAGTTATTCGGATAGGCAGCCCCATAGTAGGAAATGGGAGTTCCTGTGCTTCATTTTTTGTGCGCGTAGGTTATCAGATAATAGTTGATGGAGCTATAAAAATTCCTTTTCTTTTGAAAATGGGTATAGGAAGACTTTATATCCCAAGTGAAGGGCAATCCAGGTTATTTCCCCCAATTGAGAGCACGAGGTCACAATTACTTACAATTTTTCAAGTAAATAAAAGCATTTGTTTACTTTTATTAAAAAATTACTACCTTTGTCCCTGAAAAAATTAGTTCAATAATAAAATACAATAAACAAAATGAGCACAATTGAAGCGACAGACAAGAGTGTACTGAATGTAACCTTGATAGAGCCAAGGTTAAAACACCCGACCATTTTTGAATGGTTTGACAACTTAAAAGAAGGCGAAGGTTTCACTATTCATAACGACCATGATCCCAAGCCGGTGTATTATCAGTTGCTCGGTGAACGCGGCAATATTTTTAGCTGGGAATATTTGGAACAAGGCCCTGAATGGTGGAAAGTAAAAATCAGCAAGCGTGTAACAGGAGAAAGTGATGAGACAATCGGACAAATGGCCGCCAAAGACTTGCGCAAAGCGCAGGTATTTAAAAAATATGGATTGGATTTTTGCTGTGGTGGAAAGAAAACGGTAAAAGAAGCATGTAATGAAAAGGGGTTGGACGTTACCTTGATTGAGCAGGAATTACAACAAACTGACAAAGTACAGGACTCTCGCCCGCTTCCATATAATGAATGGAGTCTCGATTTTCTGGCTGACTATATTGTTAACACACACCATGCGTACATACGCAAAAATCTTCCTGATATTCTGACCTATGCCAACAAAGTTTTCCGTGTTCATGGCCAACGGCATCCTGAATTGGAAAGAGTGTATCAGTTGGTTGAATCGGTTAATGCTGAGCTTACTTCGCATATGCAAAAGGAAGAGCAGATTTTGTTCTCTTATGTCAAGCAGTTGGTTGCAGCAAAAAATAATCTGAAAAAATTTGAGCAGGGCGCATTCGGATCAGTTGAGAATCCGATCAATATGATGGAGATAGAGCATGAATCGGTTGGAAACGATCTGAAAGAATTGCGCAAATGCACCAACAACTACTTACTGCCTGAAGATGCCTGTGCCAGTTATAGCCTGTTGTACCGTATGCTGGATGAATTTGAGAGTGATCTGCATTTGCACATTCACTTAGAGAATAATATTCTTTTTCCAAAGGCGATTGAAATGGAAAAATCACTCCGCAACAACTGATTCTTGCCATGCAAACAAAATCAGCTCCTATCAAACGCAGCGAAGTGCTTGTGAGGTTCTCGCAGGAACATCATTTCGGATTGTTGTTGTGTTGGAAAATCAGACAAGGCATTAATAACAATATTGCGCCTCAAAGAATTGCCGCGTTCATTTCATTTGTTTTCGAAAACGAATTAAAGCGACATTTCAGGGAAGAGGAGTCATTATTGTTTATAAAATTGGATGAAACCAACCCATTGCGTGATAGGGCTTTGCAGGAGCATCAAATCATCAGTAATTTGATGGCGACTATTAGTTCGGGGGATCAGAGTTATGATGTGTTGAATGAATTTGCCAACACCTTGGAAAAGCACATTCGTTTTGAAGAAAGAACCTTGTTCAATGAATTGCAGAGCCAATGGGGCGATGCAGAGTTGACTGAACCGATTGTAAAGCATAAGACGAAGCCTGCTGATATAGGTGAAACATGGCACGATAAATTTTGGTTATCTAATAATCATCTTTCAGAAAATAAAATAACTCCCGTTGCTATGGAATGGGAAGAAGGAGCGGTAAAAGGATTTTCAGCAAAGAAATTGCTGATGCGTGAAAATGGCGCAATGAAGTTGGTTAAGGTCGCTCCTTCTTCCTCCTATCCCGAACACATTCATCCTGATAAAACTGAGTTTGCTTATGTAGTGAAAGGCACTCCTCGCTTTGTGGTTGGTAAGGATGAATTTTTAGCGATCCCGGATGAATTTTACATTTTTCCCACAAATACAAAACACGCGATTATTAATACAACGGATAGCGATTGCGTATTGCTGATTGGCAGTATTAAAGATTAAATGCTTCAATATGGATGTAATAAATGCCAATACAAAAATTGCTTCTATTCTGAAACAGCATCCCGGTGCCTTAGAGGCCATCATAAGTATTTCGCCCAAATTCAACAAACTTCGGAATCCGCTGATGCGCAAGTTGATCGCTTCGAGAGCCTCCATATTCATGGCGAGTAAAATGGGCGGATGTACGGTAGATGATTTTTTTAAAAAACTTCAACCGCTCGGATTCTCTATTGATAATACAGCCGCTGTTGAAGAAAATGCTGAGATGAAAGAATTGCCGGGCTTTATGAGAAATATTTCTGAAGGTGCTATTGTTGAACTGGATGTACGCAGTGTGTTGGATGGCGGAGAGGACCCTTTGAAACTAATTCTTGAAAAAACCAAGCAGCTAAAGACTCAACAAATTCTTAAGCTCGTAAATAGTTTTGAACCCATTCCGCTTATTCAGTTATTGGAGAAGCAAGGTTATGAAACTTTTTCAGAAACCATTAACGATAATCTGGTTTATACTTATTTTTTCAAAAGTGAAAATTCTGCATCTCCGGAGCCACAATTGAATAACACTGCCGGCGATTGGGAGAACGTGCTTGCACAATTTGAGGGAAAAACAAAAGATGTAGATGTACGTGCTCTTGAGATGCCTTTGCCAATGCTTACTATTTTAGATGAGATGGATAAGTTACCGGCGGGGCATTGCCTTTTCGTATATCACAAACGTATTCCTGTTTTTCTCCTGCCCGAATTGAAGGAAAGAAAATTTGAATATCGCATTAACGAAATCACAGACGGCGAAGTTCATCTTTTAATTTTCCGCCACTGATATGTTTGGAGTACCTGCCGGCAACCCCGAAACGAAAACAACTTCCTACAAAGTTGTGGTTCCCTTTTATATTTATGCTTCTCTTTCTTTCCTCGTGGCGTGTGTCTTATTATTTACTTCGAAGGATGTATTTCTTGGACACTATTTCCAACCCCGTATTTTGGCCATCACGCATACTATGGCATTGGGATGGGCTACGATGATGATATTGGGAGCAAGCCATCAAATGGTACCCGTTTTAATTGAAGGAAAACTGTATAGCGAGAAACTTGCTTATGTTTCTTTCATTCTTGCCGCCATAGGAATTCCCCTGCTTGTTTATAGTTTTTATGTATTCGATATGCAGGCTCCCGCGAAATGGGGAGGGCGATTAGTAGTACTTTCTTTTCTCGCCTATCTAATAAATATGGCGAAGAGTATAATGAAAGGTAAAAGCAAAAATATTCATGCCGTATTTGTTTTTACTTCGGTATTCTGGCTATTAATTACTACGTTGTTCGGATTGTTATTGGTGTATAATTTTACTACTCCATTAGTAAATAAAGATTCGATACATTATCTTACTCTTCATGCGCATGCAGGAATTGTTGGATGGTTTTTGCTTTTAGTAATTGGAATTGCCTCGCGGCTTATTCCTATGTTCTTGATTTCAAAATATACTAATGCTAAGTTGCTGTGGATTATTTTTTATTTGATAAATACTGCTGTACTTCTTTACATACTTATTTTTTATAACGATTTCGGCATAAAGGGAATCGCATTTATTCCGGGTGTCCTTGTGTTATTCGCTGTTGCACTGTTTATTTACTATTGCCGGCAGGCATACATACAGCGGCTCAGAAAGCAAATAGATGAGCCGATGAAAATATCACTGTTATCCGTTGCCATGCTCCTGCTACCTGTCTTGTTGTTATTTATTATTATCGGGTTACTGTATTTTACTGCGGGCGATAAAATCAATCTGATACTGGGCTATGGCTTTTTAACTTTCTTCGGATGGCTTACTGCAATTATTCTCGGCATGACATTTAAGACCCTGCCATTCATTGTTTGGAATAAAGTTTACCATCACCGGGCAGCATTAGGAAAAACTCCCAGTCCAAGAGATATGTTTAATCACCCTGTTATTAAAGTAATGGGAATTTCTTATTTAGCAGGATTCATCTTTTTTGTTGTGGGGATTTTAGCATCTTGTATTGTGTTATTGAACGCCGGATCCATTCTTTTAATTCTTACTGCTATTCTCTACAATTGGAATGTTTTTAAAGTAATCAATCATAAAGCTGTTATACAATGAATGTAGTGAGTAACATTAGTGTGAAATGCGATATAGCGCTGGTGGGTTTAAAAGATGTTTATGACCCTGAAATTGGCCTCAATGTGGTTGATCTCGGATTGATCTACGAAATTGAATTTGAAGAGGAGGAAAAAAAGACGATTTGTAACATGACGCTGACCAGTCAATTTTGTCCAATGGGCGAATCAATCGTAGAAAATGTCCGCCAATCGTTGCAAACTTCTTTTCCTGACTACTCTATAGAAGTAAATCTGACTTTTGAGCCGCCATGGGATTATGAACGAATTTCAGAAAGTGGCCGTGAGTTTTTGAATGGATAAGGGTATGTTGAGTCTAACCTGTAAGGCATCTATCAAAGCGGTTGTATATCTTGGTTCAAAAACCGACCCGGATAACAGAGCGAGTATTATTGAAGTTTCCGAACACATCAATGAAAACGTGCATACGGTCGGGAAACTTTTACAAAAATTAGTGAAAGAAGGAATAATCAACAGTGTGAAGGGACCAAACGGTGGGTTCTACATTACACTAAAACAAAAGGAACAGCCGGTAATCAATATCATTCATGCGATAGACGGCAAGGATGTTTTCAAACAATGCGGACTTGGCCTGAGCAAATGCAGCGAAGCGAGACCATGCCCTTTTCACAATGATTTTAAACCTATCCGGGAACTTTTTAGAAAAATGTGTGCCGAAAAAAAAATCCGGGAGCTGTATGAAAATGTAAATAGCGGACTGGCATATTTGATAGGATAGGCGCCTGAACAAATATTTATTCTGCCGGAGCACTCTGATAACCGGAATACTGTTTTCACTTCGTTACTCTAAAGTTACGTCCATTTTTTCTGCACTTGGGAAAGAATTTATTTCAGATCAAAATACAGGAAAATAACTTCCGTTACTTTGACTATCTTTCCGCTATCTAAATCCATTTAACGTATGTACTACCTCCGCGTGAGTAAAGTTGCTTCTGCAATTGCTGTCGCATTTCTATTGCTATCTGGTCTGACTTCCTGTAAGGAGAAAAATGGATCAATCAATCCTGCTTTTGCGCGCTATATTTCTGCCTTTACCAGTGGTACCATTTCCGCCGCCGGAAATATTCGCATCAGGCTTACAGATGTATTTGCAGAAAACATTGTGCTGAACGAGCCGATCAAAGAAAAATGGATTGATTTCTCTCCCAATATTGAAGGAGACCTTATCTGGATTGATACGCAGACTCTTGAATTCCGGCCAAAAGAATGGCTGAAAAGAGGTGAAACCTACCATGCAGAATTTGAGCTTGGCAAGTTGATAAAACTGCCTTCAAACCTCCATGACTTTGAGTTCAATTTTACCGTGCTCAGCCAGAATATGGATTGTGAAATTCGTCAGATCAAGCCATATAGAACTGATGATCTGCGTTGGATGAGCATGAGTGGTATTGTACGTCTGATAGACGTTGCGGATATATCAGAACTCGAAAAAACTCTTTCAGCGGCGGGGAGCGGAAAAACCCTTCCTATTACATGGACTCATTCAGAAGATAAGCACTTGCATTACTTTACGGTTGACAGTGTGGAAAGAAAAATTTCTCCCTGCATTGTGGACTTCAATTGGAACGGTAAAGCCATCGGAGCAGAGCAATCTGGCAGTAGAACCATTGAAATACCGGCTCTGGATGATTTTAAAGTATTTTTCCACGCCGTCAATCAGCACCCGGAACAATACATTATTCTGCAATTTTCCGATCCTTTAGATCCATCTCAAAATTTGTCGGGCTTGGTGGATCTTGTGAACGACGGTGCCGAAAGGCTTACGATCGAAAGTAATGAGGTAAAACTCTACCCGTCTTATCGCTTTGCCGGAAATACTGAAATACACATCCATCAAGGAGTAAAAAATATCTCGGGAGTTGCCTCCAAACAGGAGCAGGTTTTTTCAGTGTCTTTCGAAGATCTTAAACCCGACGTGGAAATTCCAGATAAGGATAGAGTCATTTTACCTTCTACCAATGGACTGGTGTTTCCTTTTCGCGCAGTTAATCTGTCAGCAGTGGACGTAGAAATTATCCGCATCTTTGAGAACAATATTCCACAATTTCTCCAGGTAAATGCCCTGGACGGCAATCGTGAAATGAGCCGTGTAGGGAGAAAAATTCTCAAAAAAACAGTTCAGTTAAATTCCGATGGAAAAACCAACCTTGCTACCTGGAATACCTTTTACCTGAATCTTGATGAGATAATAAAAACCGAACCCGGCGCAGTATATCGTGTGGCAATTTCATTTATTAAACGCTACAGTCTTTACCATTGTGAAGGAGACGACGATGACAAATACGACGGAAATATGCAACCTCTTAGCGGCAATTGGAACGAAAGCGAAGAGGAGGAATACAGCGACTGGAATTACTATGAAGATTATTACTACGAGGATTATTATTATGATGAATATGGCGACCGTGGAAACCCTTGCAGTGAAGAGTACTATTCAGGAAGAGCAAAATCAAAGAATATCCTCGCTTCCGACATAGGAATTATTGCAAAAAATGGGGTGGATAATACCTGCCATTTTTTTGTGACTGATATCAGAACTTCGAAGCCTATCAGTGGTGCGGAGCTGGATGTACTCAACTTCCAAAACCAGAGTATAGGTAAAATAAAAACAGACAGTGAAGGAAAAGCTGTTATTCCCATTTCTGGCGGAAAGCCGTATTTGCTTGTTGCTAAAAAGGATAAGCAGCGAGGATACCTTAAACTGGATGACTCCCATTCATTGTCCACAAGCACCTTTGATGTAGGAGGATCGGCAACTGAAAGTGGAATGAAAGGGTTCATATATGGTGAGCGCGGTGTATGGCGCCCTGGAGATACGCTGTTCCTCTCCTTCATTCTCGAAGACGAGCGTCAACTTTTACCTGAAGGCCATCCGGTCAATTTCGAGTTGGTAAATCCCCGCGGGCAAGTGATCCGGAAAATGGTGAAGAGTAAAGGGGAAAATGGATTTTACCGGTTCACCACTCCAACAGATAGTGATGCTGAAACGGGGAATTATGCCGCTAATATCAGAGTGGGTGGAGCAACATTCTCAAAATCGCTAAAGATCGAAACCATTAAACCCAACCGCCTCAAACTCTCTCTCAATTTCGGAACTGAAAAAATTACTTCGCTAAACAAAGATGTGAGGGGCACACTTACTGCTAAGTGGCTGCATGGTGCCTCTGCCCGCAACCTGAAAGCAATGGTCAGCAGCTCTTATTCTCAATCCTCCACCTCTTTCAACCAGTATTCTGACTATGTATTTGACGACCCTGTCAGAAGTTTTTCAGGTGAAGAAAAGATCATTTTTGAAGGATATACTAACAACGAAGGAGTAGCAAATATCTCATTTGACACCGATCTGTCGAATCGTGCACCTGGTATGGTGAACGCAAACTTTAGTGTAAAGGTATTTGAAGAGGGGGGTGATTTTTCTGTGGATCGTTTTACAATTCCTTATGCCCCTTACAGTCACTTTGCGGGGATCAGGCTTCCTAAAGGCGATAAAATGCGGAATATGCTTCTGACTGATACCGATCAGAAGGTGGATGTAATCACTGTGGATGCCAATGGCAAAGCCGTCGCAAGAAAAAATATTCAATGGAAGTTGTACAAAGTAGCATGGAGATGGTGGTGGGAAAAAAGCAGCAACGATCTTGCTAATTATACGGGAAGCGAAAGCACTACACCGGTTGCTGAGGGATCTATCACTACTAATTCAGACGGGCGCGGTAGTTTTTCATTTCAAGTTCATTACCCTGACTGGGGGCGGTACCTCGTGCGCGTAGAAGATCCCGGGAGTGGTCATGCTACCGGGCAAACCGTCTATTTTGATTGGCCGGGCTGGGCAGGAAGAGCACAACGCGAAAACCCAGGTGGTGCCAGTATGCTGGTGTTTTCTACTAACAAGGAAAAATATACTGTAGGAGAAGAGTGCGAAATTTCCTTTCCGAGCAGTGGGATAGGACGTGCGTTAGTATCCATTGAAAATGGAACCCGTATCCTTGAAGCACATTGGGTGGAAGCAAAGAAAGAACAGACAGTATTTAAGTTCAAAACAACTGCTGAAATGGCACCGAATGCCTTTATCAACGTGACACTCATTCAGCCGCACGACCAGACTGCGAACGACCTGCCGATAAGGCTGTATGGTATCATGCCGCTTTTAGTAGAAAATCCCGGCTCACACATAGACCCTATAATCAGTGTGAAGGAGGAACTTGAACCGGGAAAAGAATTTGAAGTGAAGGTGAGCGAAAAATCCGGGAAGGCAATGACATACACTCTGGCGATTGTTGAGGAAGGTCTCCTCGATCTTACCCGCTATAAAACCCCCGACCCATGGAATTATTTTTATGCGAGAGAAGCGTTAGGGATCAACACATTCGATCTGTATGACCAGGTAATTGGTGCGTTCGGAAGCAAGCTCGAAAGGCTGCTCAGCATTGGTGGTTCAGATGAAGCAGTTGGAAAAGGTAAAAGCAAAATCAATCGCTTCAAACCGGTAGTGATGTATGCAGGGCCATTTACAATGGATGCAAAGCAAAGTAAAACGCACAAGTTTGTGATGCCCGATTATGTGGGATCTGTCCGTGTTATGGTTGTTGCGGGAAAAGATCCTGCGTATGGAAATGCAGAAAAAACAGTACTCGTGAAAAAACCATTGATGGTGCTTGCCTCTCTGCCTCGTGTGCTGGGGCCTGGAGAGGAAGTGAAATTGCCGGTCACCGTTTTTGCAATGGAGAAAAGTATAAAGAATGTAACTGGAAAAGTGGAGGTCAACGATTTTTTTACCCTGAATGGAAACGCAACACAGGAAATTAAATTCAATGAACCAGGAGAAGATGTCATCAATTTCGCAATGAAGGTGAAAGAGAAGACGGGAAAGGGTAAGGTGAAAGTAACAGTGAGCAGTGGTAATTTTAAAAGTACTTACGAGGTAGAAATGGAGGTGCGAAGTCCAAATCCCTCCCTTACTACCGTAAAATCAGCAGTAATTGAACCCGGTCAGCAATGGTCTGCCGGTTATGATGCAGTAGGAATGGCGGGCACTAACAGTACTGTACTCGAAGTGAGTTCTATTCCTCCGGTTGATTTTGGAAGAAGATTGCAGTACTTGTTGGAGTACCCTCACGGATGCATCGAACAAATCACTTCGGGCGCTTTTCCCCAGCTCTATTTGTCTGACGTGATGGAGATAGATGAAAAACTCAGCCGGCGGGCAGACGACAACGTAAAAGCAGCGATCAGCCAATTCACTAAATTCCAGACTTCCGGTGGCGGACTTAGTTACTGGCCGGGCGAAGCTCAAGTGAGCGACTGGGGTACTACTTATGCAGGACATTTTATGATAGAAGCAGAACAACATGGCTTCACACTTCCTGCCGGCTGGAAGAATGCATGGCTGGCGTATCAGAAGAGAACTGCACAAAACTGGAGGCAAGCTGACTCAAAAAGCGGAAACTATTATTGGAGAGAAAGCGACCTCGACCAAGCATATCGCCTTTATTCACTAGCGCTGGCGGCGCAGCCTGAAACGGGCGCAATGAACAGGTTGCGCGAATTGCCCGGACTTAGCATTGCAGCAAAGTGGCGCCTCGCCGCTGCTTATGCTTTGGCCGGTAATAAAGAAACTGCTGAGAAGATCGTTCAGGGACTTTCCTCTTCTGTTGCCCCATACCGATCGCTTGGTTATACATACGGATCTGGCGAAAGAGATGAGGCGATGATTGTAGAAACGATGGTGTTGCTCGGAAAGAAAACAGAAGCTGCTGACCTTGTAAAAATTCTTTCAAATAAATTGTCATCAGAACGCTGGTACAGCACACAAACAACAGCGTATTCATTGATTGCCATTTCCAAGTTTGCCGGCAACAATGCCGGAAAAGATATCCGCTATGTCTGTACACTAAACGGAAAATCATCACCTGAATTTGTCTCTCAAAAAGCCATGACTAATGAAAGTCTGAATGATAAACTGAAAGGAAATATCATTGAAGTAAAAAATACCTCAAAGTCTCTGCTCTACGCAAGGATTATTACTAAAGGAGTTCCATTGAATGGAAATGAAACGACTGCTGGAAACGGATTGAGAATGTCGGTCAGTTATTTCGATATGAAAAACCGCCCGATAGATATTGGCCATATTGATCAAGGTACCGACTTCATTGCAGAAGTGAGCGTTACCCACCCGGGGATTGACGAACCATACAGTGAGTTGGCTCTCACGCAGATATTCCCCAGCGGCTGGGAAATTATTAATTCGAGGATGGATGCAAGCGCAATTGTGAGTAATGCTGATCAGCCTGAGTTCCTTGATATTCGCGATGACCGGGTGTACACTTATTTTGACTTGTACCGGAATCAGACAAAAAAATTCCGTGTGAAACTCAATGCAACATATATAGGAAGGTTTTATTTGCCTGCTGTAAACTGCGAGGCAATGTATGATGCAGGTATCAATGCGCGTACAAAAGGTCAATGGGTAGAAGTTGTCCGTTCAGGAAGTGTTGCTATGAAGCAATGAGTATCCGGATGATGAAGAATGAAACCCTGATACCTGTTTCTGATAAGCCGGAGCTCCATGTAGTATCCTTTTTTTTGAGGATTATTATTTTCTGTTTAAGTAAGCGGGCAGAACGGGATCATTCGCAATCAAGAGAATAATTCTTCAATAAAAAGGTGGAATGAAAAAGAAGTGGAACCTTGTAATTTGCGCTTGTTCGCTTGGGACATTCCTGTTTTTTTTCTTTTGTCTTCCATACGATTTTTTTAATCCAACGACAAGTTCGGTATTGTACTCAGGTAATGGAGAGTTGATGAGCGCCATCGTTGCTGACGACGGACAATGGCGTTTCCCCGGCAGAAATGAAGTGCCTGAAAAATTTAAAACTTCATTACTTGCTTATGAAGACGAACACTTCTTCGATCATAATGGTGTTTATCTCCCTCGTATTATCGGTGCAGCATACCAGAACATTGTTGCGCAAAAGATCGTCAGTGGCGCTAGTACCATCTCCATGCAGGTCATTCGACTCAGTAGAAATAATCCTCAGCGTTCATTCGGAGAAAAGATAATGGAAATGATCCGCGCAATGCGGTTAGAGTGGCGCTATTCAAAAAAGGAGATACTCTCCTTGTATGCATCAAATGCACCCTACGGAGGAAATGTTGTCGGAATTGATGCCGCCGCATGGCGTTACTTCGGCAGGATTCCCGAAGAGCTGTCTTGGGCTGAATCAGCAATGCTCGCCGTACTCCCCAATGCCCCTTCGCTGATTTTCCCCGGAAAGAATCAAGAAAAACTGCTGGTGAAAAGAAACCGGTTACTTGAAAAACTTTATCGCAAAGGGATTATTGACGAACATATTCTTGAGTTGTCCTGTCTCGAACCTCTCCCACAAAAACCTTTCCCGTTACCGCAAGAGGCGAATCACCTGCTGATGACCGCCTGCAAAAAATACGGAAAGGGAAGTCGCTTTTCAACTTCAATAGATGGAGCTATACAGCGACAGGCAAAGAATATTCTGCAACAGCATATCAGCCGCCTGGAGACGAACGGAGTGCACAATGCAGCAATTCTCATACTCGATGTAAAAACGGGAAACGTACTTGCATATATTGGAAACAGCGATGATCCTGGAAGCCGGTACAGCAATAAGGTGGATATTATTCAGGCCCCGCGAAGCACTGGAAGTATTCTAAAACCTTTTTTGTATGCTGCCATGCTGAAAGAAGGACTGATTCTCCCTAACGCCCTTGTGCCGGATATACCTGTACAGTACGAAGGATTTTCACCGCAGAACTATTCTGAAACTTTTGACGGGGCGGTTCCTGCAAGCAATGCGTTATCACGGTCGTTGAATGTGCCATCGGTCATCATGCTCAAAGAATATGGTTATCCCCGGTTTTATCACCTGCTGAAAAAAATGCACTTTTCTCATCTGAAGCGCCCCGCTGATTATTATGGGTTGTCTATTATTTTAGGAGGTGCCGAAGCTAATCTCTGGGATATAACACAGGCATACGCTTCTATGAGCAGGCTGCTGACTAACTACAATGCGACCGGACACTATTTCGAGGTTGCCTTTGAGCAAGGTCGGCTCGTACCTTCCGAAGAGAAGCGCGACAGCAGTAAAACTGCTTATCCTCTCTTAGATGCCGGCTCGGTTTGGTGTACCTATAAAGCACTGCTCGAAGTGAACAGACCGGACTCTGAACTAGGATGGGAAGCCTATAATTCGAGCAAACCCATTGCCTGGAAAACAGGAACCAGTTTTGGAAATCGCGATGCATGGGCTGTAGGCACAACGCCTGAATATGTTGTGGGAGTATGGGTGGGAAATGCGAATGGACAGGGAAGACCTAACCTTACAGGAGTGCAGGCTGCCGCGCCTTTGTTGTTTGATGTGTTCAATCTCCTTACTTTCCGCTCATGGTTTCGTATTCCATTTGATGAGTTGGAAAAAATTCCTGTGTGCCACGAATCGGGAATGCGAGTGGGGCCTCATTGTTCTGCCCCCGACTCTATCTATGTGCCCCGACAGGGGCTGAATTCGGCGGTTTGCTCTTTTCACCGGATCATTCATACCAATGCAGCAGGCTACCGCGTAACAAAAGATTGCTCTCCGGATGATATGAAAGAATCGGCCTGGTTTGCTCTTCCTCCTGTGCAAGAATACTATTATTCAAAGGTTCACCCAGCCTATAAACCATTGCCATTATATGCCGCAGGATGCAACCCGAATGATCGTTCGCCCATTGGGTTGATCTATCCAAGGTCATCGTCAAAAATTTTTATCCCCCGCAGCCTCGGTGGTGAGTATGAAATGACTGTTCTGAAGGCGACACACAGTAACCCGAAAGCTATTCTTTACTGGCATCTCGGCAGCGAATACTTAGGCGAAACTTCCGTTATTCACGATATGCCGGTGCGACCTTTGCCGGGTATATACAAGCTGACCATCGTTGACCAGGACGGACATTTGTTAGAAAGGAAAATCGAGTTCATTGAAAAGTAGAAGCCTTTTCATTTTTTGTAGTGTCATGAAAACTGTGACAGTGGATATTACACTATAATGAATCCGAAAGACTCTAATTTTTATAACAAAACGAAGGCAAGAAATGCTGTGTCTCTGAAGGGATTGAATGGAATGTCAGAAGTTGAACCCTACTTGACTATCTATTTTTATTTTTTTGGATGATTCATGGAAATGGCCTTACTTAGTAGTCTAACTATTAATATCTGATACCATGTACCAAAAAACAACACTTTTCCATTTCATTTTTCTTTTATCTATTTACTCTTTCGCACAATCTGGCGTAGCGATCAATTTATCCGGCACTGATCCGGCAGCCTCTGCAATGCTCGATGTTAGCAGCACCGATCAGGGGATGCTCATTCCGAGAATGACCGCTACCCAGAAGGCGGCCATTGCAGCACCGGTACAGGGGTTGATGATCTTCCAAACAGACGGGGACTCGGGGTTCTGGTATTACGACGGCCTATCCTGGACAAAAGCCGGTGATAATCTCGGATCACATACTGCTGCCTCCGACCTCGATATGTCGGGAAACAAAGTGACCAATCTTGCCGCCTGCACCTCCAATGCCGATGCTGCCAATAAGGAATACGTGGACAATGCAGTGAGCGCTGGTGGCGGTGGGCCGGTGGTTCCTGATACTACCTATACTCTTTCAGGATCAAAATTGCTGACCGTTGCTTATGGAGGCACTACTTATACTGGTCCCTCAGACAAAATGTGGGCGATTGAAAGCGCGGTTTATTCTTCTTATCAATATCCTGTGCGAATTAGCTCGATCAATGGACAGGCATACAGTTATGGCTACATAGGCAATTTCTCATACTCAGGTAATGCCATCTATTGCATTGCCACACCTTTTGTCCTGCCTCCAGGCACTACTGTTATTTTCGATGTGGGAAGCGGCGCCTCACACAAAGGTCTTGTCAGCATAAGAGAGTATAAGATTGCGGTGCAGTAAAAATCAACGCAGGATATAGCAAGATGACCCGGATTGCCTCCGGGTCTTTTTTATCAATAAAGTACCGCTGAACCAAAGTATTTTGACAGCTCCATTTTTGCCTTGTTCAGAATTATTTTTTCATGCAGCAATGCTTCTATTTTTTCTTCCTCCGCTTCGTTTTTCATAGCATTATCTATCTCACTAAGAAGCTGTAAAACCTTCCGCAATTTTAACCGGAATACGCAGTCTTTGGAGGCCTTCCTTAACAACATCTCTTCAATCTCCGGATATACTCCGTGCTTTACCGTCCAGTTATCGCTCAAATGATACCGGTTTGCCAAAATGTTGCTCGTTTCTGTGGCAATTCCTTCATCGCTGTGGAGCGTAAATTTTTTTGTCTCAGGTATCTCTTCGCGTCCTACAAATTCAACATACTCTTTCAGGATGCGCGAGTAGATAGGATCCTGCAATTCGAGGTCATCTTGTTCAAGGCTGCCAATCAGGTACTCTGCAACAGAGATAGCGTGAAGTTCAGTCTTTCCTTCTTCTATTTGTACAGGTATATCAATGTTTTTTTCACCGTATGACAGCAGAATCCGAATAAAATCTTTTTCCTGATGATAAAATGAACCCCCCGATTCTGGCTCAGCAACAGGGATTCCGTCAGCGGGAATTTCATCGAGCAACGGAAGTTCTTCTCTTGTCATTTTTTTCAACCCCGCCGCCAGAGATTTGTTCAGCTCTGCTATCAGCACATTTTCCTGCATATTCAGCAGATGGCTGCACTCCTGTACATACACTGAGCGCTGAATACCATCAGGTATCAGTGCAATGCTATCAACAATACCGCGGATGAGCGCTGCACGCTTTACAGGATCATTGCCCGCCTCTTCGATCAGCAGCGATGTTTTGAAACGGATAAAATCCTTTGCATACTGATCAATAAATTCCTGTATCTCAGCGCTGCTGTGTTTTTTTGCAAAACTGTCAGGATCGTCTCCATCGGGAAAAAGCACTACGCGCACATTCAATCCTTCTTTCAGGATCATATCAATACCGCGAAAACTGGCTTTGATACCCGCAGAATCACCGTCGTACAGAATGGTAACATTCAGTGTATAGCGACGTATCTGCCGTATCTGTCCTTCAGTAAGACTGGTACCGCTCGAAGCCACCACGTTTTCTATTCCAGCCTGATGGAGTGAAATAACATCGGTGTAGCCCTCGACCAAAAAACAATTGTTGTTTTTAACAATGCTGTTTTTTGCAAGGTGCAACCCGAACAGCACATTGCTTTTATTGTATAGCTCGCTTTCAGGGCTGTTGAAGTATTTGGCAATATCTTTTTCTGCTTTTAGCGTGCGTCCTGCAAAGGCGATAATTTTCCCCGAAACATTGTGTATCGGAAACATGACACGTCCGCGAAAAAAATCGTAAGGCACACCATCGCGCAAGCGGGTGAGACCTGTCTTTTCAAGGTATTTCAGGTTATATCCGGCTTCAAGAGCTGCCTGCGTCATCGCATCCCAGTTATCAGGGCAATAGCCAAGCTGGAATTTTGTGATGATGTCGTCGCGAAACCCACGCTCGATAAAATAACTCAGCCCAATAGCACGTCCGTCTTCTGTCTCATGTAATTGTTGCTGAAAATAGCGATGGGCAAAATCAGAAACCAGCGACAAATTTTCACGCTCACTCCTTTCCTGCATCTGCTCTTCGGTGGGCTTGTCTTCGTCTATTTCTATATTGTATTTTGCAGCAAGCCATCGCAGCGCTTCAGGATACGACATCTTTTCGTGCTCCATAAGGAAACTCACGACATTGCCACCTTTCCCACTGCTAAAATCTTTGTAGATACCCTTTGATGGAATCACAAAAAAACTTGGAGTCTTTTCATTACTCCATGGGGAAAGCCCTTTATAGGAAGATCCGCTTTTTTTCAGGTGCACAAATTCACCGATTATATCCTCAATAATGGCGGCATCAAATATGCTCGAAATGGTGTCTTGTGATATCACGGAAAAAAGATGGGAACGACAAATATAACACCCTGTAATAGATGAAATTCATGGCTTTTCATGGTTTCAATCATTATTCCAAATTCGTTGAACCGCTCGCTGCCTTTCAGGCCGAAGCACTGTTGCCCGCCGCCTCTTCATAGCGCTTTGTAAGAGCCACAAAATCGAGGGAGCTCAATTGTTCGGGACGCTTTTCAAACAGGGGTTCCGAAAGATCCACCCGCCCTGTATGAAATCCCTTCAGCGAGTTTCGCATGGTTTTTCTCCGTTGGTTGAAGGCAGTCTTAACCAACTGACGAAATAATTTTTCATCACAGCCCAGTGACGTGTCTGTTTTGCGCACCAACCGGATAACACCACTCTTTATCTTGGGAGGAGGAATAAATTCTTTTTCATCCACTGTAAAAAGATATTCCACATGATAATAGGCCTGTATGAAGATAGAAAGGATCCCGTAGTCGCGATTACCCGGACCACTCGCAATGCGCACCGCTACTTCTTTCTGAAACATACCTACTACTTCGGGCACACGGTCTTTATAATCGAGTATGCGGAAAAGTATTTGCGAAGAAATATTATATGGGAAATTGCCAATGATAGCCACCTGACCGCTGAACAGTTTATCTAACGGAAGTTGTAAAAAATCTGTCTCTATAATTCTCCCTTTAAGTTCCGGAAAATGAAAATTCAGATAGGCGATTGATTCATGGTCTATTTCCGACACAAATAATTTTTTTCCCGCGAGATGAAGCAGATGGCGGGTGAGGGCACCGGTTCCTGCACCAATCTCCAGAACCGTTTCGTATTGATCATCGCAGATCAGGCTTTGCGCAATTTCAGTACAGATACCGTCATTGCTCAGAAAATGCTGGCCAAGATGTTTCTTAGGTTTTACATACACAGAGCAAATCAACGGTAAATTTTTATTATGTAGCAGAAATGACCGATGAAACTTTGCCATACGGGTTCATTGATTGGGGCTGCCTGTTTTAAAGAAAAATTGTTCGTGTGAAAAGGATGCAGTAAATTAGACACCTTGTTGTCACACTTTATGGCCGACAAAATAATTAACCAATGAAAATAAATCTTTTTCTCTCAATTCTTTTAACCAGTGCAACAGTTGTTGGCTATGCTCAATCCGGCGGAACGCTTAAATTCAAGCAGGCCAAGTTGATTACCAATTCGATAGAAACAGTTCCTGCCAACCATGTATGGAAAATCACCGCCGTATATGGCACGGTAGAGGGATGTCATCTAATTGGTGCCTGTTACACGGCTCTTTCACCACTATCTTACGCTTTTGCGAAATACACAGGTTTTCAGGTCGAGGGGACAGAAATCCTTTCGAGTAGAATTTATGTCAAAGGAAATTTTTTCTCTAACAATACCTGCACTAACGATCCCCGCTCATGGACTACTGGGAACCCGCCACTGTGCTCCACTATGGCCACTGATCTCTCCGCTAATCCAAATATTCTACCCTTCTGGCTCGGTGAGGGAAAAACACTCAAAGCAAGTGCCGCTGGTATTTTTCTCTCAGTTATCGAGTTTGAAATTGAATAATCGAAATAATTATCATAAATGAAATCCATAACATTATATACCTGCTAATTCTATTATATGAAAAATATCTTACTTTTTATTACCATACTCACAGCTTCGTTGTTAAGTTATTCGCAGGTAGGGATAAATGCCAACGGGTCTTCTCCCAACTCATCTGCGGGTCTTGATGTTGACTTTACCAACAGGGGCATACTCATGCCGAGAATGACTACCGTGCAGCGCGATGCAATTCAGAATCCCGCTCTTTCCCTGTTGATATACAACACCACATCCAATTGTTATGAATCATACAACGGCATTTTGTGGCAATCTGTTTTTTGTCTTTGTACCGCTGCTCCCGATACTCCCGGTATAATAATCGGCAGCGCTACTTCCTGCGAAGCGGCTACGAATATTTCCTATTCGATCGTTGGTGTAAGCGGGGCTACTTCCTATACGTGGTATGTTCCTGCAGGTGCCAGTATTTCTGCAGGGCAGGGAGGAACATCGATCCTTGTCAACTTTGGTAATACATCAGGCAATATACAAGTCGTTGCAAACAATAGTTGTGGTATCAGCAGCCCCAGTAGTTTATCGGTGACTTTGAGCGGTGCCCCCAATACACCAGGTTCTATAACAGGAAACACTACTCCCTGTACAGGTGCGTTGGGTGTTCCTTATTCAGTAACCCCTGTTCCAGGAGCTACCTCATATTCTTGGTCTGTGCCTTCTGGTGCAACCATTACCTCAGGTCAGGGAACCTCCTCTATTGCGGTTGATTTCGGAAGCATCTCGGGCAGTGTTTCTGTCACTGCCGAAAACAGTTGCGGAACCAGCCTATCCAGCAATGCATCTGTTACATTGGGCACTATTCCGTCCATACCAGGAGCCATTTCAGGTAATGCTACTCCATGCGCCAATTCGTCGGGAAATGTTTACACGATCAGCCCTGTGGCGGGCGCAACTTTCTATACTTGGACAGTGCCAGCAGGTGCTACAGTGACTTCTCCTCAGGGTAATACAAGTGCTACGGTAACTTTTGGTTCCGTCTCAGGATTGGTGCAGGTAACGGCAGACAATACCTGCGGATCGAGTAATGCAAGCGGTTTGTCTGTGACACTTGGTGGCGGTGTTACGGGAACACAAACGTTCAGCTACACGGGAAGCATCACATCGTTCACAGTTCCGTCGTGTGTATCTTCTGTTACTATAGAAGCCTGGGGTGCTGAAGGGGGAAGAGGAAAGGAATCTGGTACCAGCTCATATTCCAGTGGTACCCCAGGAAAAGGTGCGCGAATGAAGGGAACAGTTACTGTTACCCCGGGTGAAACGCTGAAAGTATTGGTAGGTCAGAAAGGAGGAGAAAAGTTAGATCAGCTACAGCTTGGTGGGGGCGGTGGCGGCGGGTCTTTCGTGACCCGCAATGATAATACTCCGTTAGTAATTGCCGGCGGAGGAGGGGGTTCAGGGCGTTATGACGGGAATAATGGTACTGACGGAACTACGAACACTTCCGGAACAAATGGAAATGGCCTTGGTGGATCCGGTGGATCCGGCGGAAGTGGTGGCACAATGCACAGTTGTAGTTATTCAGGCGGTGGTGGTGCAGGTCTCACGGGTGCCGGACAAAATCACGGTGGAACCAATGCACAGCCATTCATCAGTGGCGGCGCTGGAGCATCAGCGAGTACTGAATGGATCAACGGTAATGTCGGCGGATTTGGTGGTGGTGCCGGTACAGGGCCTCATGGTGGCGGTGGCGGCGGTGGATATTCGGGCGGAGGCGGCGGCGGCGACACCAACTGTGGCGGCAATGGCGGTGGCGGCGGCGGTGGTTCCTATAATGGCGGAACCAACCAGTCCAACTCTTCCGGCGTTCAATCTGGAAATGGGCAAGTAATCATTAATTGGTGAAATTTTTTTCAGCGGCCTAAAGGAACCTTACTCAATCAGTGTAAGGTTCCTGTTTTTTTCGATAATATTATATCAGTGAAGATTATAGATTCATGTGAATGACCAGTGCGGTCAATAATATTTTGATTTAATCAACTGCGCAGAAACGAAATATTTCGTTTCAACCCATCGTACCCCGTTCGTTTTACCGGACTTTTTTTAAATACTCTTTTAAAAATATCTTCAGTGATCTCTTCATAATCGGAAGCCGTCATTTTCAGTAGTTCTTCCGAAGGGTCGAAACGTGCCTCATGGTGTGGTTTTGAAAAACGGTTCCAGGGGCAAACATCCTGGCATATATCGCACCCGAAAGCCCATCCCTCTAATCTCCCTTTCATTTCTGAGGGAATTGCTTTCTTCAACTCAATCGTAAAATAGGAAATGCATTTGCTCCCATCAACGACGTACGGCGCTATTATCGCATCTGTCGGACAGGCATCAATGCAGGCTGTACAAGTACCGCAGTAATCGCCGACCGGACTATCCGCATCAAGTTCTAGATCAATGATCAGTTCTGCAAGGAAAAAAAAAGAACCACTGCCTTTGTTGATCAGGTTACTGTTTTTCCCTATCCAGCCAAGACCTGATTTTGAAGCCCAAGCCCTGTCCAGGACGGGGGCGCTGTCTGTAAAAGCTCTTCCATTCACTTCTCCGATGTTGTCTGAAATAAAATTCATCAATTCACGCAAGCGGTCTTTGAGCACGAAGTGATAATCTTCTCCCATTGCATACTTCGATATTTTTGGTGCAGAATTGTCTATTTGTTTTTTGGGAGTGTAGTAATTGTAAAGCAGTGAAACTACACTTTTTGCACCAGGGACAAGCAGCGTGGGATCGAGACGTTTGTCAAAGTGATTAGCCATATAGGCCATTTCACCGTGCATATTTTTTTTCAGCCATTGTTCTAACCGGGGAGCCTCTTCTTCGAGAAAACCTGCTTTAGATATCCCACAAAACGAAAATCCAAGTCTGCGGGCTTCTTCTTTTATTAAAAGAGCATGACTACTGCTGTAATTCATTTTTGGTAATACAACTTCTGTATCCTTAGGTTAGAACAAACTTCCCGGAGAGGCTTTTCTTATTTTACCAAGATGATGATAGGTGAGTTCTGTGAGTTGCCTTCCGCGGGGTGTACGCATCAGGAATCCTTCCTGAATCAGAAAAGGCTCATAGACCTCTTCAATAGTTCCTGCATCTTCGCTCACCGCAGTAGCAATAGTGGTAAGCCCTACAGGCCCGCCATTAAATTTGTCTAGTATGGTCAGCAGTATTTTATTGTCCATCTCATCGAGGCCTAATTTATCAACGTTCAGCGCATTCAGTGCAGTCTCAGTAATGGTGATATCAATGATGCCATCGCCTTTGATCTGCGCAAAGTCTCGTACTCTCCTCAAAAGTGCATTGGCTATACGCGGTGTGCCCCGGCTGCGGCGTGCTATTTCATAGGCGGCATCGGGTCGTATTTCAATGTTCAGAATTCCCGAACTGCGTTCCACAATATCTGTCAAGGTACGTGCATCGTAATAAGAAAGCCGGGCATTGATGCCAAACCGCGCACGAAGCGGTGAGGTTAGTAATCCTGATCGGGTGGTGGCACCTACGAGCGTAAAAGGATTGATCTTAATCTGTACCGAACGAGCATTCGGGCCGGTATCAATCATCAGGTCTATACAGTAATCTTCCATTGCAGAGTACAGATACTCTTCTACCACAGGGCTTAACCGGTGTATCTCATCAATGAAAAGTACATCGTGATTTTCAAGATTGGTCAACAACCCGGCTAGATCGGCGGGCTTGTCAAGCACAGGCCCCGAAGTGGTTTTGATGTTCACCCCCATTTCGTTGGAAATAATATAAGCCAGAGTTGTTTTACCTAATCCAGGGGGGCCATGCAGCAGCACGTGATCGAGGGCTTCCTCTCTCTTTTTTGCCGCCTTTACAAATACTCCTAGGTTTTCAAGTACCTGTCTCTGACCGGTAAAGTCATCGAAACTGGCTGGTCGCAGCACACGGTCAATGTCTCTTTCGGAAGGCTGTTGTGATTTTTGCTCTGCTTCTTCTCTTATATTGAAGGATTCCATCAGACCAAAGATAACTTTTTCGCGTGAAGCTCCGGTGACTTGTATTACTTACTTTTCTCCATTTCTGCTGTTGTATTTTTTCTTGCTGATTTTGTATATCTCATCAAAAATTAACCTGATACGAAGCACATAGGTGGGAGAGGTAAAGCGCTGTTCTATTTCATGGTTATTTTTCAACATCAGCCGGTATCCCACTCCAGCGCCAAGCCCAAGTACGTTCAGTACTTTGTATTCGAGGGCCATCGAAGGCTCATAAAGTACCACGCTGTTGCGGGCAAGTTTCATGGAATTACTTCCTTCACCCACTTGTAAAAAGCTTTTCCCGATGCCGATCTGAACCGGTACAGTAGCTTCCCACGTGCCGTTTCTGTAAAATGTATATTCTGCAAAAGGTGCTATGTAGCGGAGCCGCACAACGGCAAGCTCCTCTTTACCCGCTAACGATACCGGCTGCACAATATCTGTTTTAAGCCAGTTATAACTTACACCAAGACTTAACGATTTTCGGAAGTTGACTCCTGCCTTGATACTGCGCATCTGTGCTGCTCTGCCGGTGATGAAAGAATTTCGGGTATCAAATTTTGCAGTGGGAACCGGTTTGTGGTGCAGAATGTGACGAAGCGAATCAGACAGGTTTACTGTTTGTGCTTTTCCCTCAATGAGAAAAAATAGTAGGGGTGTAAAAAAAAGTGTCCGCAATTCTGTGACGAAGTTACGGACACAATATACTTTCAGAAAAGAAGTGCTAATGCCCTACTTCTCCAGGCTTCAACGGAATTGTCTGTGGAACAAAATCTTCTTCGTGAGCGGGATTCGAGTAATCATACGCCCAGCGGTGAACCTCGGGAAGAGCCCCCGGCCAGTTGCCGTGAAGATGCTTCACTGGTGTGGTCCACTCCAATGTGTTGGCACCCCATGGATTCTGAGGAGCGACTTGTCCGTGCCGGATGCTATAGAAGAAGTTGAAAATAAAAAGCACTTGTGCGGCACCGCCAATGATTGCAAATATGGAAATCACCGGATTCAGATCCATTACCCAATCGAGAAATGGAAATTCGGAATAGTCGTAGTAACGACGTGGTGCCCCAGCCATACCAATGAAGTGCATCGGAAAGAACACTCCGTAGCCACACACGAGCGTGAGCCAGAAATGTGCATATCCTAACTTGGTGTTCATCATCCGTCCAAACATCTTAGGGTACCAGTGGTAAACGCCGCCGAGCATTCCGAATATCGCTGACAATCCCATTACAATATGGAAGTGCCCGACCACAAAGTAAGTATCGTGTACGTTAATATCGAGAGCGGAGTCAGCGAGAATGATTCCTGTAAGACCTCCGGTTACAAATGTCGAAACAAGGGCAATGGAGAATAGCATTGCCGGAGTGAAGCGAATATTTCCCTGCCAAAGAGTAGTGATATAGTTAAAAGCTTTCACTGCTGAAGGAATAGCAATCAGTAACGTTGTGAAAACAAATACAGATCCGAGAAATGGATTCATCCCCGTCACATACATGTGGTGTCCCCAAACAATGAACGAAAGAAAACCGATGGCGAGAATAGAACCTATCATCGCTCTATAGCCAAAGATAGGCTTTCTCGAGTTCGTAGAAATGATCTCTGAACTGATACCCAGTGCCGGCAGAATCACTATGTAAACCTCAGGGTGTCCTAAAAACCAAAACAAGTGTTGGAAAAGTAGCGGTGAACCACCGGTAACGTCTAACGCTTCCCCCTGTATAAAAATATCGGAGAGATAGAAAGCCGTTCCGAAACTGCGATCCATTATCAGCAATATCACGCATGAAACAAGTACCGGAAATGAAAGTACACCGAGAATTGCAGTAACTAACAGTGCCCAAACGGTTAATGGGAGACGGGTCATCTTCATTCCTTTGGTGCGGAGGTTAATAATAGTGACGATGTAATTAAGACCACCCAGCAACGAGGATACAACGAAGAGCACCATCGAGATCAGCCATAGAGTCATACCCAATCCTGATCCGGGCATCGCCTGTGGTAGGGCAGACAGAGGAGGATAAATTGTCCATCCACCGGATGCAGCACCGCCTTCAACAAAAAGAGAGGCAATCATGATGCAACTTGAAATGGCAAAGAACCAATAGGAAAGCATATTCAGGAAGCCCGATGCCATATCCCTTGCTCCTATTTGCAGAGGAATAAGCAGGTTGGCAAAGGTTCCGGAAAGCCCGCCGGTAAGTACGAAAAATACCATAATAGTTCCGTGAATCGTCACCAAAGAGAGATAGGCATTGCGATCCAATATGCCATCAGGAGCCCATTTGTCGCCAAGAAAAAAATTCAGTATTTGGAAATTTTCACCAGGCCAGCCGAGTTGGAGTCGGAAAAAAATCGAAAGCATTACTGCCACCACTGCCATAAAGATCGCAGTGACTAAAAATTGCTTTGAGATCATTTTATGATCCTGAGAAAAAATATATTTCGATATCCACGACTCTTCATGTGAGTGATGGCCATGACTTCCATGACCGTGAACTGTATATTCTGTGGCTGCCATTTTAGTACCTCATTAAAATTATAAAACAAACTACATTGAACGTCCGTCAGCAAGCGCAATAACTGTTGAATTGCCGGACGGAACTACTGCACCTTTGGGTTCGTCCTCTTCTATCTGAGCGACAAAAGTTTTCTGTTTTTTCAACCAGGCATTGTAATTCGCCTCGTCATCCACTACAATCTTAATCTGCATATTGAAGTGCGCAACCCCACATACTTTGTTACAAAGCATCAGGTAGTCAAACGAATCATCGCCCAACTTTTCACGCATTTCTTTTGTCGTAATCGTCGGAGTCATTTTGAATCTTGTAGGTACGCCTGGTACCGTGTTCATCTGTGTCCGGAAGTGAGGCATATAGGCAGAGTGTATCACATCCTGTGAACGGAATACAAACTCTATTTCGCGGTTTACCGGAATATGAAATTCACCTTTTACGATGCGGTCATCAGCACCGGCTTCCCAAGTACTTAGATTATCTCCAGCCTTGAATTCCTTCAGATCGAGAATGCGCTGTTTATGGCGTTGCAAACGGTAGATTTTATCTTCCATTGACTCTACCCAACTTTCAGGAAGCAACTCTGTCCCTTCCGAAAGTTTTTGTTTGATCGCCGCAATTTCACCATCAATGGTATCAATCTGAAGCGTTATACGTTCGGGGGTGACAAGTCCAAGTGTCTTGTCTGAACTAATCATATTGAAGTCGGCTGTGCCAAATACATTGTTATCGCCCGGATAGCGGACTGTCCAGTCAAACTGTTTGGAGTAAACCTCGATCCGCAGAGCATCAGCGGCAGCGGGAGAGGTCATTTTATTCCAAGTGATCAGACCGTAAACGATAATAAAAGACATTGAAATTCCGGGGATCAGGGTCCATACCATCTCAAGCCGGTTATCGTGGTAAAAGAAACGCGCCTTGCGCTCTTTGCGATAGTAGTATTTGAAAGAAAAATAGAACAGCAAAAAATTCACTACAAAAAACACAATGGTGATCATAATGATGTTGATGTCCATAAGACGGTCAACGGCCGCCCCATGTTCAGAGGCAGAGTCAGGCAGGTAATCACCATAGACAACGTAGAGATATATCGTCGAACCAAAGAACACGACCATCCATACCAACATCAGAAATGCATTCATTTTGTTGTCAGCAAGGCTGATATCCTCTTCACGAACTTGACGTAGCGAGCGGGTCAGTTCGCTCACTTTGGCCAACTGGGCAATGGCGATGATTCCCAAAACGATAACCAACAGTATCAAAAGTTTCATTGCGATCAGGTTTTTATTTCGGTTCTATTTCTTGTATTCCGTGCCGGTTAAATACTGTGATGCTCACTTTCACTGAGGAATGGGTGTTTCGCTGGGATCAGGCGTGACTTTGTCAGCGCGTTGAGTACAATATAAACAAACAGCCCCGCAAAACCGAGGAACATTCCTATTTCAAACCACCAAGCGAAAGTGATATGATGAGCTTCGCCGAATCCCCACATCACATGGCCGTGCGTTGTTCCAGGAACCACTGCCATATAAAGATCAAAGAAGTGTGCTATCAGGATAACCACGCATGCGCGTGCGAGCAGCTTCGAATTGCGTTTTGCATCGCGTGAAATGAGTACATAAAAAGGCACGGCAAAATTGACGGCAAAAATTGTCCACATACCGGTCATATAATGCTCATAGCGCTCCATGAAATAGGTAACTTCTTCGGGAATATTCGAATACCAGATCAGCATATACTGGCAGAACCAAAGATAACTCCATAACATTGATATGGCAAACACCCATTTGCCCAGATCATGAATATGGGAATCGTTTACTGTAGTGAGGTAGCCCAACTTTTTCAACCAGATCACCAGCAGGGTCGCAGCAATCATGCTGGTGGTCCACATTCCTGAAAAAATGTACCAGCCATACAGCGTTGAATACCAGTGCGTATCTATGCTCATCAACCAGTCCCAAGCCATAGTGGAAGAAAAGACAGCAAAAAGTACAAGGAAGACGGCACTTCTGCGGTACATACGGTAGTGAATCTCGGTACCTCCTACCTCATCTTCTTTCAGCGACCACTTTTTGAAATAGCGTACAAATCCGATAAATACAGCGCCATATACTATCACGCGACCCCAAAAGAAAGCAGGTGAAAAGAAAGCTCTTTTTCCCGCGATGATTGCATCGTAATGATCGCTGGCGGTATCGTAAATCTTTGGATCCATCCAATGATACAGATGGTGCCCGTGAAATTGCCCAATCAATATAATTGCAGCAACAATTCCAAAACCGAGTGGCAAATAGGAAAAAATTCCTTCAAAGATGCGCTTTAGTTGCGCCGACCAGGCAACTTCTGCTGCGTACTGTAGCGCATAGAAAAACAGCGCTCCCAGAGCAATTGCAAAGAAGAAAAAACCATTGATCAGCAAATTGGCCCACCAGTATTGGTGATGCTCTGTTTTATCGCTGAACCATCCCAGCGCTGCAGCCGCCACACCTACAACCATCAGGGCCATAGACCATTTTTTGGTGCTTGATGGAAACTGGAAATGCAATTTATTATCGTGTGCCATAGTAGTCGTTCTTCCTTTTATTGGGCTTTTGGTTGGGCTGTGCTATCAGCTTTTGCTATCAGCATTCCGCTAGCGTCAAATGCCGGAGTAGTATTTCCTGTTTGGAGACATTTTACCCACTCGATCACCTGCCAGCGCTGAAGCTGATTTAGTTGGGAAGCATGTTGCCCCATCAGCCCCTTGCCATAAGTGATGGAGTGAAACATTTTACCTTCCGGCAGAGCCTTGAGCTTGGTAGCATAGTCGGGGATACCCTGTATAAATTCATTGACTGAAATAGCTCCGTCTCCGTGTCCCGATTTTCCGTGACAATGAACGCACATTTTGGTATATATCTCCCGCCCGCGTTTCACATTGGCTTCGGTGGGTTTCAGGGGACTTTTAATTGCGGCAGAACTCTCATAACCCTCGTTCGTGTTGGCAAGTGAATAGGGCATTACGAAAGGAGCCATCTCTTGTGAAGTATAGGGAACGGTACCTGGAGGCGGAGTGCGTGATAGCACCGGAGTAACTCCCGCTGCGTCTTTCTGCTGTTGTGTCCAGTCAAGTGTCTTGCTGTCGCCATAATCTATATAGGCTTCAAGTGCCGGTGAACGGTACATATCTGGCATATACTCGACACCGGGAGCGTTTGGATCTACCGTACAGGAAGCAAACATTACGGCAAGACCAGCAAGGCTTCCGATGATATGAAGAGGTTTGTTCATCTTAATAATCCTTAATGCTGAGTTCGTAAACATCGGTGGTTCTGATCTTTGCTTCGATATCCGAAGCCGTCAGTTCGTGATTTTGCTCACTGACGATTTCCATTACAAATTTATCGTCCGTAGTCCGAGGATCCGGGTTGGATGGCGGCATTCCGG
Source organism: Crocinitomicaceae bacterium (assembly GCA_020848015.1). Lineage (GTDB taxonomy): Bacteria > Bacteroidota > Bacteroidia > Flavobacteriales_D > Sanyastnellaceae > JADLBA01. The sequence goes on from JADLBA010000062.1 coordinate 31,552, forward strand.
GAAGTGTGCCGTTGCGCAACAGGTAGGTGATGACCATTCCATGCGCACCGCACAATACTGCAAATTCAAATATAATCGGTACAAAAGCGGGAGCGTTTTCAATCCAAGTGAGATTCGGCTTACCA